>CACZYN010000012.1 GCA_902785445.1 uncultured Anaerovibrio sp. | reverse complement strand
CCCAGAATATCCAGCTTCAACAGGTTAATCAGGGCCGTTCCCTTGGCAGTACGACTGGCTTCTGCAATCTGATAAGCCTTGAGATAATATACCCTACCCTTGTTGGTATAGAACAGAATAGTGTGATGGTTGGTGGTAATCAGAAGATTTTCAACAAAATCATCCTCCTTGGTTGGCATACCATTTACACCAGTACCGCCCCGATTCTGGCGGCGGTAAGTATCAAGTTTAATGCGCTTGATATAATTTCGATGGGTAATGGTAACCACCACATCATCATCGGCAATCATATCTTCAATATCAATATCACTCATATCATGAGTAATATTGGTACGACGCTCATCGCCAAACTTCTGCTTAACCTCGGTAAGCTCCTCCTTGATGATTTCCATTATCTTCCACTCATCAGCCAATACCGACTTCAACCATTCGATACGCTTTAAGATTTCCTGATACTCTTCTTCAATCTTTTCCCGCTCCAGACCTGTTAAACGCTGGAGACGCAGATCAAGAATAGCCTGAGCCTGTTTTTCAGTAAGGCTAAAGCCCTCCATCAAGGCTGCACGGGCGATATCCGCAGTTCTGGACTCACGAATAGTGGTAATTACCGCATCAATATGGTCAAGAGCAATATTCAAACCCTCCAAGATGTGGGCTCTGGCTTCTGCCTTGGCCAGTTCATAACGGGTACGTCTGGTAATAACATCTTCCTGATGTTTTATGTAATAATGAAGAACCTGCTTTAAGGTTAATACCTTTGGCTGATTGTCCACCAGGGCCAACATGATTACACCAAAGGTCTCCTGCATCTGGGTATGCTTATAAAGCTGATTGAGCATTACATCAGGATTAATATCCTTGCGCAGCTCAATAACAATCCGCATACCACTACGGTCAGATTCATCTCTTAGATCAGTAATACCTTCAATCTGCTTGTCCCGTACCAAATCAGCAATTTTTTCAATCAGACGGGCCTTATTTACCTGATAAGGAAGCTCAGTAACAATAATCCGTGGCTTACCATTGGACATGGTCTCAATATTGGCCTTGGCCCGCATCTTTATCTGACCGCGGCCGGTGGTATAAGCACTCTTGATACCGCTGGTGCCCATAATAAGACCACCTGTAGGGAAATCAGGACCCTTAACTACTGTCATCAGCTCCTCAGCTGTGGCATCCGGATTATCAATAAGCATCAATACACCATCAATTACCTCATTCATGTTATGAGGTGGTATATTGGTAGCCATACCAACTGCTATACCGGAAGTACCGTTAACCAACAGCTCCGGAAATTTAGAAGGCAATACACATGGTTCCTTTAAAGACTCATCATAGTTGGGAACAAAATCTACTGTTTCCTTGTCAATATCCTGCAGCATAAGCTCGGAAATCTTTGACATACGAACCTCAGTATAACGCATTGCCGCTGCCGGATCACCATCCACGGAGCCAAAGTTTCCATGACCATCTGCCAACAGATACCGCATGGAAAAATCCTGGGCCATACGAACAATAGCATCATATACGGAGCTATCACCGTGTGGATGATATTTACCCAATACTTCACCCACTATACGGGCGGATTTCTTATATGGCTTGCCGGAAGTCATACCTGCTTCCTGCATAGCATATAATATTCTTCTATGAACTGGTTTTAAACCATCACGAACATCTGGTATTGCTCTGGATACAATAACACTCATGGCGTAATCAATGTAGGAATTACGCATTTCCTGTTCCAGATTTACCGGTAAAATCTTACCTTCACCAAATTCCACTATCTCACCTCAAAATAACAAGTTACAAAATCAATCAGCTTCTAATTATACCATATTTAAAGGATTTTAGGAAGTTTTCACTTAATTATCTCTGAATATATAAAGCCCTCCCGAACCCCGGAATCACTATAAATTACCTTGTTCACTCCGAATTTTTTTACAATGACATCTGCGATTACCATACCTGAAATTATGGTGTTAATCCGATCAGGAATATTTTTCATCAATATTACAGCTTCATTCTGAGAAAGCTTGCCAGTACTACCAAATCTTCGTATCATTTCTTCAATTTTTCCTGATGAAACTGCTTTATTCTGTCTGTCCTTAGTATACAGGGCATTATATAAGGCCGTGGTTCCTTTAAAAGTTCCCCCAATTCCACAAATTACCATACATTTTATACCGGAAAAACCCGTAGCCAATCCCAGCACATCTTCTGCTTTTTTATACATTTTATCAACTTCGTCTTTATTGGGTAAAACAGACTTGCAAAATTCCCGTTTCAAACCCAAAGAGCCAATATGCAGACTAATTTTTTCCTTTATTTCACCATCTTGGTAATAAACTAACTCGGTACTGCCTCCTCCAATATCCACCAGCATTCCCTGGGGCATATCTATATTTCTGGTAGCTCCTACAAAATCATATTCTGCTTCCTTATCACCAGACAATATTCTTATATCAATTCCCGTACGCCTGCTTATCTCCGCTACAGCATCTTTGCTATTTACACAGTTTCGAAGGGCAGCCGTAGCAAAGGCAACCAAATTTTCAATACTAAATATATTGAGAAAATCCTTAAATTCCTCCAAGATAACACATAGCTTATCAATCCCCTCTCTGGTCATAACATTGTTATCCAGATAAGAGGCTAAGCCCAACATATGCTTTTTTTTATGAATAAAATCAATATTACCTCCCTTTATTTCATAAATAGCCATTCTAACTGTATTTGAACCAATATCAATTATCGCCTGTATCATATTAATCCCCCAATTTTTCTCTATCCCGCGCCAATAAGTTATCTTAATTTATCCGACTACATTATGATATCATAATTTTATTGCTAAACCCATTAAATTATGCTAATATAACAGTGGGTGAACACTGTGGGGACAGTGTTTTGGTGGAAAAGGTAGATGGCGTAAAACGGGTAGCGTTCGGTTGCTGCCCGTTTTATGTTGTAATTATTTAAATATTTAAACAAATTCTATTTCTATTTATGTTATTTTATGATAATATTTTTTATATAGTATATTTATTAGTTTTATATATAAGTAGAATAGATGGTGATATAATATGACCAGTAAAATTTATGCACTTGTTGGACCTCATGCGTGTGGTAAAACTACTCTTATACACAAACTAATAGAGATGGGTGTTTGCTGTATTCCAGTTTATACCACCAAAGATCCTACTCCACAGGACAAGGATACTAAAACTAAAATTTTCGTTAGTCAGTCAGATTTCCTGAAGAAAGAATGGGTAGTAAAGGTAACCTATAAAGGTGACTATTATGGTCTGTTAAAGGACGATGTATTAAATGCTTTGACCAAACATCATGTTTCGGTTACTACCCTTAGTGCCAATGGTATAAAACAATTAAGCAAGATATTTCCTAAAAATCTGGAAACTGTTTATATCATGGTAGATTATGTCACTCTGATTGACCGTATGTTGAAGATGGGACACAGCAATACTGATATGAAATATCACCTGGAATATGCGGAAAATAACGGCGAATTTGATAGCTGGAAATTAACTGATCATGTAATAAAAAATATTGGCAAGGGAGATAAGGCCTTTAATCAGCTGATGTCCATAATGGGACTGTCAGCAAACTTCACCCCGGAAATGGTTGCCAGATTATAAAAAAATAGGACTTAATTGGAATTTCCAATTAAGTCCTTTTATTATGCTGTTATTTTCCCATGGCTGCTGCCTGCTGACGCAATAAATATATTCTTTCACCAGTATCAGGGTGAGTACTGAACAAATTAGTAAGCATCTTGCGGGAACCTGCCAACGGATTAATTATAAACATATGGGAAGTGGCTGGAGTAGCCTGATCCATTGGCCGGGCATGGAGAGAATAATACTCGATTTTTTCCAGGGCATCCGCCAAATAATTTGGATTTCCGCAAATCTCTCCGCCGGATTTATCAGCCTCATATTCCCGAGAACGGGATATGGCCATCTGAATCAGCATAGCTGCTATTGGAGCCAAAATAATTGTCACCAATAAGCCTATAATATTTCCACCATTATCATCATCATCAGAGCTGCCGCCAAAAATCATTGTCCACTGGGCGATATTAGCCAACATGGAAATTACACCGGCAATAGCTGCTGCTACTGTGGAAATCAATGTATCCCGATGTTTTATGTGGGATAATTCATGGGCAAGTACCCCACTTAATTCCTCTGGAGACAGGGCATTCATAATACCAGTGGTTACTGCAACTGCTGAATGGGACGGATTTCGCCCAGTAGCAAAGGCATTTGGAATAGGACTATTCACTATGCAAACCTTTGGCATAGGAAGCTCAGCTCTGGCTGCCAATCCAGCAACGATATTATACAGCTGCGGAGCCTCCTGAGGAGTAACCTCCCTTGCGCCATAAGCCTTTAAAACCATAGTATCGCTGAACCAATAGGTAAAAAAGTTCATGGCCAGGGAAATCATCAGCATCAAAACAGCACCATGTCTGCCACCAAAAGCACCACCAATGGCAATCATTATTCCCATGAGCAAAGCCATTAAAACTGTCGTTTTTAATGTATTCATAGATTAATCACCTCTCTGATACGCATTTCACCATCTACAGAGATTATACAAAAATATTATGAAAAACAAATTAAAAAATGTCAAAAAATCAAATTTTAATTAGATATCCAGATTACGCACGTATTTAGCATGTTCCTCAATAAACTGACGGCGAGGCTCTACCTTATCGCCCATAAGAATATTGAAGAGCTCATCTGCTTCCTGGGCATCCTCCATGTCCACCCGCAGCATGGTTCTGGTTTCCGGATCCATGGTGGTTTCCCACAGCTGCTCCGGATTCATTTCACCCAGACCCTTATAACGCTGAACATTTACACCATCACGGCCTACCTCATCCAACTTGGCATTCAGTTCTTCATCACTGAAGGTGTACCAATGCTTCTTGCCTTTTCTTATCTGATAAAGAGGTGGCTGGGCAATATATACATGACCATGCTCAATCAATGGCTTCATATAGCGATAGAAGAAGGTCAGGAGCAAGGTACGGATATGAGCACCATCCACATCCGCATCGGTCATGATAATGATTTTTCCATAACGACGTTTGGATAAATCAAATTCCTCACCAATACCACTGCCAAAGGCGGTAATCATAGTACGAATTTCCGCATTGCTGTAAATCTTGTCCAAACGGGCCTTTTCCACATTCAGAATTTTACCACGAAGTGGCAAAATAGCCTGGAAGCGACGGTCACGACCCTGCTTGGCACTACCACCGGCGGAATCACCCTCGACGATGTATATCTCGGCCTGCTCAGGATCCTTAATGGAGCAATCAGCCAATTTACCAGGCAAAGAACTTACTTCCAAAGCACTCTTTCTACGGGTAAGTTCTCTGGCCTTACGGGCTGCTTCCCTGGCTCTAGAAGCCAATACAGCCTTTTCCAATAATTCCTTGGTAATAGCCGGATTTTCCTCAAAATATTCATTAAGACCTTCCGAAACAATGGATTCAACAATACCCTTGGCCTCGGAATTTCCAAGCTTGGTCTTGGTCTGACCCTCAAACTGTGGATTACGTATTTTAAGGCTTATTACACAGGTAAGGCCTTCACGTACATCCTCACCAGCCAGATTTTGCTGATTTTCTTTGACTATATTATTGCGCTTGGCAAAATCATTGGCGGCTCTGGTAAGAGCACTCTTAAAGCCTGCCAAATGAGTACCGCCTTCTTCAGTATTGATGTTATTGACAAAGCTGCAAATCTTTTCCTGATAAGTATCGTTATACTGCATGGCAATTTCAACATCAATATCATCCTTCTGACCGTTGAAATAAATTGGCTTTTTATTTATTGTGGTCTTCTTCCGGTTGAGATATTCCACATAGGATTTAATGCCACCCTCAAAATGGAAGGATTCCTTCATACCGGTTCTTTCATCACTTAAGGTTATAGTAATACCCTTATTGAGGAAGGACAGCTCCCGCAGACGGCGCTTCAACACATCAAAGCTATATTCCGTAACAGTGAATATTTCCTTATCCGGCATGAAATGCACCTTAGTACCCACCACATCAGTATCACCATTAATAGTCAATGGAGAAGTGGTAACACCACGTTTAAAGGAAATATTGTGTATTTTCCCATCCCGGCGAACTTCTACATCCATGTACTCACTTAAGGCATTAACAACCGAGACACCTACACCATGCAGACCACCGGATACCTTGTAGCCATCACCGCCGAATTTACCACCAGCGTGCAGTACAGTTAAAACAACTTCCACAGCTGGCTTACCGGTTTCATGAATATCTACCGGAATACCGCGGCCATTATCTACTACAGTAATACTGTTATCACCATGAATAGTTACATCAATATGATCACAGTAGCCAGCCAAGGCCTCATCAATGGAATTATCCACTACCTCATATACCAAATGATGTAAACCACGCTCAGAAGTGCTGCCTATATACATACCAGGGCGCTTACGTACTGCTTCCAGTCCTTCCAATACCTGAATCTGATCCGCACCATAATCGCCATCTACTGCTGTAATATCTGGATCCTCTTCCTCATGATTAATTTTGATAGTATCATCAGTCAAAATATCGTTTAATTTATTTTCCTCACTGATGATATTTTCATTTTCATTAGCCATTAATAAATTCTCCTCCAAGTTTACAATCAATTTATATATTTATTGTCTATTTTTCCAATTATTAATTCTATCTTTTCGCATGTATTTAAAACCATCATTAAAATCATAACGAAATTTTTTTATGGTACTTTCCCGCATTTCCTCGGTTATTTTTTCTGGCGGAACAGATTTATATAGCATAGTTAACAAATCCATATAAAATGAATCTTTATTTTTAGGATTAATTATGGCTGCTAATTTTTGCATTAAAATAATTTTTTCTTCATTTACCTCATTAGCAGTACATTCTATATCCTTAGCCACATCACAATATCTTGCCCATGGCATATCCAGTAAATATTTTCTTATGGAAATTAAACGTTTATGCTTTTCTTCTCGTTTACATTTAACACATAATAATTCATCCGAAGGACATAAAACATCACATTTTTGACATTTATGCCATTTTTTTTCTCCCCGGTATTTTTTAAATTTTTCATCATTTATACGAACCTTATAAATTATTTTTCTTAATTTTTCATCCTCGATAAATGATAATTTATTTTCTATATTTTTTAACTCTTGATCTGTTATATTTATTTTTCTTATTTCATTGCCAATATTTTCAACTGCTTCTTCTTTTTCTTCACTATTTCTTGCTGGTGGAATATTAGTAAATACTATTTTTTCAACTAAATATTCACCCATATAATTATTTATTTTTTTTATTATTTCCTCTTCCATGTATGAAAGCTGGGTTGCCCATACTGGATGAACAGAATATAAATATAATTTTTTAAACTCGATTTTTACTGGTTTAACATTGGCAGAAATATGTTTTCCTACAATTCTTGGCCAATAAAATAATACCATATGACTGAAAAATTCTTTACCTACTCCCATTCCCTTAAGGGCTTGAGAAAATATTATATTCATTTTTTCCAGCTTGCCACTGCGTTTATCCGCCATGGTATCACTTCCTGCCAATTAGATCAACATTACCATTTTCTACACAGTAAAAAACTCCCGCTGTATCTTCATCAAAATAGGCTTTATCTGTAGCGGTTATAATTGTCTGTATTTTTTCCTTTTTTATAAAATCCAACAGCTGCTGACGTCTATTTACATCCAATTCACTCATTACATCATCAAGGAGCAAAACCGGATATTCTCCCTTTTCTGAACGGATAAATTCCAGCTCGGAAAGCTTCATGGATAAAACGCCGGTACGTTGCTGCCCCTGTGAACCAAATGCCTTTAAATCAATGCCATTCACATAAATATTAATATCATCACGATGTGGACCAATGCTGGTCACTCCACGATATATATCATCATTTCTTACTCGCAGCAACGCTTCATTATACCATAAATTTAATTTTTCTTCTATCTTGTCATGTTTTTCTGAAAATCCATTTATTCCATAGGAAATAGACAAAGTTTCTTCATTGGTAGAAATACGTCTTTGCATAAGATTAGCCAGCATATTTAATTTCTTTACTGCATCCAGTCTTTTAATTATGATTTTTGTTCCACAATCTGCCAGCTGTCCATCCCACATATCCAACATAGAAATGTCAGCTTTTCTTTCCCTAATATTTTTTAAAAGGGAATTTCGTTGATGCAGCAATCTTTTATATTTAACTAATTCTCCGTAATATGCCGGACTGGCCTGGGATATTTCAATATCCAAAAAACGGCGCCGTTCAGCTGGAGCACCCTTGATTAGATTTAAATCCTCCGGAGAAAACAAAACCACATTAAAAATTCCTATCAGGTCTTTTACCTTTATATTTCCCCCATTATGAAGTATCTTCCGCCTTTTTTCCCTTTGAAAAACAAATTCAAGCTTGTTCTCTACTCCCAGACGATCAAAGGTAAGGGAAATACTACTACCGGGACTGTTCCACATTATTAAATCATTTTCATTGTTAGTCCGAAAGGAACTTCCCATGGAAGCATAACAAACAGACTCAAGGATATTGGTTTTTCCCTGAGCATTTCTCCCGATAAATATATTGGTACCATCAGAAAAATCTAAATTTAACTCTTGGTAATTTCTATAACCAACCAGCTTTAGTTGACTAAGCTTCATGGCTTATCATTCTCCGATGCTACAACCTGCCATGATCCCATGTCAATGATTTTTACCACATCCCCGTCCTTTAACTTTTTACGACGGGCAGTTTCCAAAACATCATTAACAAATATCATTTCATCCTCAATCAGCATTTTTACCTGACCGCCTGATTCAATGATACCAGCCCATTTTAAAAACTGGTCCAACTGAATTGTCTCTGTTTTTATTTCTATTTTTTCCATAAATTCCTCAAATCAAATGCCGTTATTCCGGACTGGAGTAATGATATAAGTAAAGGACTCATCATCCAACATACGTATAGAAGCTGGATTCAGTGAGGAATTAAGACTTATATAAAATTCCTTTGTATTCACTATTTTTAGGACATCAGCAATATAGTCAACATTAAAGGAAATGGTGATATCCTCACCATCAATCTCAGCTGTCATTGACTCATCAGCATTACCAATTTCCGGGTTATTGGAAGTTATTCTGATCATACCGGCAGAAAACTCCAAAGTAGCAATTTTATATTCATTAGTCCGGGAAATAAGTGCTACACGGTCCAGAACTGAACGGAATTCCTCGGTATTTACCTTAACCCTGGTACTAAAGGAAGTAGGCATAGCCCGATTATAATCCGGGAACTGACCATCAATCAGTCTGGATGCTATATAGGTTCCATCCAATTCAAAGCTGATTTGATTGGAGTTATAGTTGATGTTCACTTCTCGTGGAGTATCAGAAATAAGTAATTTCTGAATTTCATTGAGAATTTTAGAAGGAATAATCATTTTCCGCTGACCTTCGAAATCCTCTAAAGTACTGGTCTGAAATGCTAATCTTCTAATATCGGTGGCTACCATATTTACCTGGGAACCATCCAGCTCCAAAAGACAACCAGTAAATACTGGACGAGCTTCTTCGTTGGAGCAAGCAAAAGTAGTACGGGAAATTAGCTCATGGAGAATATTATCCCTTATTTTGAAGTTAAAATCTCCCTTAATCTTATTGATTACTGGGAAATCATCTGGAGACATGCTAAGAAGGGTGAAATGTGCTCTGTTGGATTTAATATGAGCGGTTTTTTCCTGGCGATCATATTCTATTTCAATATTAACACCAGGAAGTTTTCTGATAACCTCTTGTAAATATCTTCCAGAAAGAACGATCTGACCACTCTCTTCAATTTGAGCCTCGATTTTACATATGATTCCTATTTCATAATCTGTTGCCTGCAATTCCAATAGGTTATTTTCGGCTTTTATATATATACCTGACAGAATAGGATTTTGATTCTTTACGGAAACGGCTTTTGAAACAGTTTGTACAGCCTGGGCTAAATCTGTTTTTGCACATGTAAATTTCATGTTATGCACCCCTTAATGAATTATGATTAGTATATATTAAAAATTAGTAGTCGTAATAGTAGGGCCTGTGGAAATGTGGATAAGCAGCTCCAGCTTAACGGCCCTTTGAATTTTTGATGTTCATAAAAAGTTGATAAAACAGGGAAGGATATCCACAAAATACACAGAATAATCCTTCCCTAAAAGTTATATACATTTCTTCTACAGGGAATTTACAATATTATCCACAAAATAAATGGGATAAGTTGTAAATTATAAATTATAGTCTTTCTATCCGCTTTATTAATTCCTGAAGAGTGTTGTCTAATTTGGCATTTTCAGCTTTTTCTTCACTGATCTTGTTGTGAGCATGAAGTACAGTGGTATGATCACGACCACCGAAAAATTCTCCAATCATTGGCAAGGAAGTATCCGTAAGCTCACGGCAAAGATACATGGCGATTTGGCGAGGATAAGCCAAAGTCTTGGTTCTCTTACTGGAATTAAGCTCCTCAACCTTCAGATTGTAGTAGTTTGCTACTACTTCCCGAATAACATCCATAGTTATTTCTTTATTGTTTGTGCCAGGAATAATATCCTTCAGACTTTCTGATACTAAATCAGTGGTAATCTTTTCACCGATGAGATCTGCATAGGCAATGACTCTGGTAAGAGCTCCCTCAAGTTCACGAATATTATTATCAATCCGGCTGGCGATATATATTAAAGAATCATCAGGAACATCAATGTTTTCCAGTAAAGCCTTCTTCTTTAAAATGGCAATACGGGTCTCCAAATCCGGTACCTGAATATCCGTTAACATACCCCAGGCAAAACGGGAGCTAAGACGCTCCTCCAAAGTCTTTATTTCTCTAGGTGGACGATCACTGGAAAGAACTATCTGCTTATTGGCCTGATGTAAGGCATTGAAGGTGTGGAAAAATTCTTCCTGAGTCCGTTCTTTTTTGGACAGGAACTGAATATCATCCACCATCAAAAGGTCAATATTGCGATATTTCTGGCGAAAAGCCTCAGTGGTATTATCACGAATTGAGTTAATGAGCTCATTGGTAAATTTTTCACTGGTGATATAAAGAACCCGCTTGTCCGGATTATTCTTTAAAACTTCATGGCCTATGGCATGCATAAGGTGAGTTTTTCCCAGACCAACGCCACCATACATAAAGAGAGGGTTATAGGCCTGGCCAGGATTCTTGGCTACGTTTCTGGCTGCTGAACAGGCCAGTTTATTAAAGCCACCTTCTACCAAAGTTTCAAATACGTATTTAGGATTTAAGGAAGAGGCATCACCCGGTGCTATCTGCTTATGTTCATCAGATTTTACAAATGTTTCAGTGGAATATTTATCTTCAATTTCAGAAAATAATGATTCCTCCACTTCTTCCTTTGGTTGCTCCGGAATTTCATTGATTTCAATTTCGATTAAAATATCATCAATATTTAGGACATTTTTACAGGCATCCTTCAAATCCATTACATAACGTGTTTCAATATAATTTTTTTCAACAGAAGTTGGTACACTTATGGTAAGTACACTATCTGTCAAATCTACGGCTCTTACCTTGCGGGGAGAGAACCAATTTTCAATAACTACCTCAGCAAGGAAGTTCTTTAGTTCTGTACGAATTTTTTCCCATATTTCATTTAGCTGTTCCTGCTCCATTATTTTCCTTCTCCTCAACAGAATATTTGTCAACAGATAAATAAATTTATCCACACTTGTTGATAAGTATGTGGATAAATCTATAGTTTAAGCTGTTTTTTTTATTTTTTTAAAACAATTTCTTCTATTTATATAATATAAATCAAATTAACCATTCAAAAATGTGTTGATAAGTTATATTCAACACCTTCATAATCATATCAAAATCTTATAGAGTTATCAACAAAAATAAGTGGATATAATGGCAAAAAACACTGGGTTGTCCACAGATACTGGTGTTTAGTAAAGCAAAATTTCTTGACACTAAAAGAAGGGTAGTCTATAATCTTGTTAGTTAAATTCAAGTACTATGTGTAATTGTGGTTTGACCGGGTATTTTGCTCGTAAAATATAAGGGGGTGCGAAAATTGAAGCAGACTTATCAGCCAAATAATCATTGGAAGAAAAAGACCCATGGTTTCCGTGAGCGCATGAAGACTAAAGGTGGTCGTCAGGTTTTAGCAAGAAGAAGAGCTAGAGGCAGAAAGAAGATTTCCGCATAAGCTAAGAGGTCACTTCGGTGGCCTGTTCTTTTACTATGAAATATTAGTAAATCAAGCTTTTCTAATAGCTGAAATGGGGATTTTGCCATGTTAAAGTTACCTAAAAGTCGTATTCTGCGTCGCAGAAACGATTTTCAAAAGGTCCACCGTTTTGGGAAATCCTATGCAAACAGGTACTTAGTATTGTATGTCTTTACAGCAAGTGGGCTGGAGGACAAGGTTGGTTTTGCTGCTGGAAAAAAACTTGGCAATGCTGTAACGCGTAATCGAGTCAAGCGACTTATGCGGGAGTGTTACCGTTTAAACCAGGATAAGATTAGAAAAGATTGCTGTATTCTATTGGTAGGCAGGAAACCAGCTGTAGAAAAAAAATACGATGTTATCGAAAAGGCTTTTCTCGACTTAGGTAGAAAGGCCGAAATTTTTGGGAGATGAGAATAATTGGTGAAGAGATTTATGTTATTTCTCATAGGAATCTATCAATCCTATATATCACCACTTAAACCACCTTCCTGTCGTTATATTCCTACTTGTTCGGAATATGCGAAAATTGCTATCGAAAAATACGGACCAATGAAGGGTGGTTTTTTGGCGATAAAGAGAATTCTTCGCTGCCACCCATTTCATAAAGGTGGATATGATCCGGTTCCGTAATATAGGATTTTGTGTTGACAGATTTTCTGTAGAAATTAGGATGTGTTAAATTGGAGTTTTTGTCATCGCTTTTTGAACCAATAGTAGAGATATTTCGCGTTTTAATGGGCGCATTTTATAGTGTTACTGAAGTAACCGGTTTTCCAAACTATGGTGTTGCCATCATTTTAATGACTGTCTGTGTACGAGGATGTCTTTATCCATTAAGTAAGAAGCAGATTATGTCCATGAAGGCCATGCAGGAAATTCAGCCTAAGCTGAAGGAAATTCAGAATCGTTACAAGAAAGATCCTACAATGATGCAGCAGAAAATGGCTGAGCTTTACCAGGAGTCTGGAGTGAATCCATTGGCTGGCTGTTTGCCGCTTTTGGTTCAGATGCCTATTTTGATGGGTGTGTATTATGCCCTTTATGGTTTTGAATATCAAGGCGATCCGGGATTTCTGTGGCTGACCAGCTTGTCAGAAGTAGATGCTACCTATATATTGCCATTACTTTCTGCATTAACTACCTACTTGGTTCAGAAGCAGACAACCATGACCAGTGGGCAGGAAAATCAGCAAATGAAGATGATGATGTATATTATGCCAATTTTTATTGGTTATATATCCATCAACTTTCCTTCTGGTTTAGTTCTCTACTGGGTTTCTATGAATATCTGCCAGATGGTTCAGCAGTGGTACATGTTCAGAAATCAGGATGATGCTGTATCTGAAAAGGCCAAGAAGGGAGATGCCTGATATAATGTCTTTGGAAGTTGAGATGACTGGTCGTACAGTGGACGAAGCAAAAAGTGCTGCTATAGAGGCATTGGGTATTTCGGCGGACTTAGTTGATTTTGTGGAAATTACAGAGCCAAGTAAGGGCTTTTTGGGACTTATTGGCAGTAAGCCAGCTAAAGTAAAGGCTGTAGCTCGTGAGCTGGGGCCTATTGAAAAGGCCGAGAAATTTCTTAACGATATTTTCGCTGCCATGAATTTGGAAGTAAAAATTGAAAAGAGTGAGAGTGAAGATGGAACTGTTTTCAATCTCATTGGTGAGAATTTAGGGATTTTGATTGGTAAACATGGTCAGACCTTGGATTCTTTGCAGTATCTTTCTAATTTGGCGGCAAATCATGGCTTGGCAGATAATAAGGTCCGTATCTTTATTGATGTGGAAAATTATCGTAGTCGCCGGGAAGATACCTTGCGTCGTTTGGCAGTAAGACTGGCCGACAAGGTTAAGAGAACCGGTGAGCGGGTTGTTTTGGAGCCAATGAATCGTCATGAAAGAAAGATTATTCATATGGCATTACAGGATAATTACCGTATTGCTACCTACAGCTCCGGAGACGAGCCTTATCGTAAGGTTGTAATCGAACTGAAGCGTGGCGGCCGTCGTGATTATCATGATCGCAAGGACAGAGAAGTAGCTGAGTAATTACTCTTTCTCTGGAATAGGGATATATTGAGGCTGTCTCATTTTGGGGCAGCCTTTTGTATATGAATTTGGAGGATTTATGCAGCAGGATGAAACTATAAGTGCAATTGCTACTCCACCTGGTGAGGGTGGTATTGGTATCATACGCCTAAGCGGTGCAAGATCTGTTGAAATTGCCACTAAGATATTTAATCCTTATGGTGGGGAAAAACTTACCGATTGCTCACCTCGTAAGGCAGTTTATGGTACTGTAGTAAATGAAAAAAATAAAATAATTGATGAAGCAATCTGCATAGTCATGTATGCTCCAAATTCATATACCTGCGAAGATGTGGTAGAAATTCAATGCCATGGCGGCAGTATTGTGATGAAGGAGGTATTGTCTCTTACTTATAGAATGGGTGCTCGTCCGGCACAACCTGGAGAATTTACCAAACGGGCTTTTTTAAATGGCAGATTAGATCTGAGCCAGGCTCAGGCTGTAATGGATGTTATAAATGCCAAGACCAAGGCTTCTTTGGCTATGGCCATGGGGCATCTTTCCGGTGATTTTTCCAATAAAATAAAGGAATTTCGCCATGAAATATTGTCGATGATTGCTCATTTAGAGGCTTCAATAGATTTTCCTGAGGATGATATTGAGGATTTTGCTGTTGAGGATACCAGGGAAAAGCTCAAGCTTTTAGTAGAAAAAATAAAGAGAATGTCTGATACTGCTGATGCAGGAATAATTCTGCGGGACGGTCTTAAAACGGCTATTATTGGCAAACCAAATGCGGGTAAGTCCAGTCTGATGAATTTACTTCTGGGTCAGGAAAGGGCTATTGTAACTGATATTCCTGGTACAACCAGAGATAGTATAGAAGAATATGTAAATATTGGTGGCATTCCTTTAAGATTGATTGATACAGCTGGTATAAGAGCTACTGATGATATAGTGGAAAAAATCGGTGTAGATAAAGCATATTCCTATGCCAATGAGGCTGAGCTGGTATTGGCAGTATTTGATAATACTCAAGAACTGTCTGAGGAAGATGAGGAAATCATCAATATCATCAAAAAATGTCCGGGAAATATTATAGTCATTTTGAATAAAATGGACTTATCAGGGGACATAAATAATGATATTATTAGTCGAAAGCTAAATGAAAGCAATGAGACAAGAATTAGGGGAATTATTCCCATGTCCGCCAAAAATGGCGATGGACAGGAAAAGCTGGAACAGCTTCTGCAGGATATTGTTTACGGTGGCAATGTAAATAATTACGAGAGTAATATTATTTGTGATGCCCGCCAAGGAGAGATATTGAGGCAAACAGTGTTGTTGCTTCAGGAATCCCTTAATACTATTGAAATGGGTATGAGTGAGGATTTCATTGTGATTGATTTGCGATCCGCCTGGGAAAAACTGGGGGAGATTACCGGTGAAACCATTGAGGACGATATTGTAAATCAGATATTTAGTCAGTTTTGTATCGGTAAGTAAATTACTGATGCCGGCTGTACAAACCTTCCTATCTGTGGAAGTTGCCAATCCTGCGAGGCAGATGAGGTTTTAGGAGGAAATTAAATTGAGCGATAAGCTTTTTATAGCTGGGGAATATGATGTTATTGTAATAGGTGCTGGCCATGCTGGTGTGGAGGCAGCATTAGCTTCTGCCCGTATGGGCTGTTCAACATTATTGGCAACTTTAAGTATGGATAATATTGCCATGATGCCATGTAATCCATCTGTAGGAGGTCCTGCTAAGGGTCATTTGGTCAGGGAACTTGATGCCCTAGGGGGACAAATGGGTATTAATGCTGATGAGACCTGTATCCAATTCCGTATGCTCAATACAGGAAAGGGACCGGCAGTACATGCCTTAAGAGCTCAGGCCGATAAAAAGCATTATCAGTTCCGTATGAAGGAAGTCTGTGAAAATCAGGATAATCTTGATGTTAAACAGCTGCTGATCAATGAATTAATCATTGAAGATAATGCCATAAAGGGCGTTATCACGGAAAATATGGAACAATATATGTGCAAAACGGCCATTATTGCTACCGGAACATATTTGAAGGGTAAGATTATAATTGGTTTACAGACATATTCTGGTGGTCCAAGTGGTCAAAGATCCGCAGAAAATCTGTCTAAATCCCTACTTGCGGCTGGAATTAAGCTTATGCGCTTTAAAACTGGCACTCCGGCCCGTGTAGATGCCCGGACATTGGATTATAGTAAAATGACTATTCAACCGGGAAATGATGAATCCCGTAATTTTTCCTTTATGAGTGATGAAATCACACGGGAGCAGGTTCCTTGCTGGCTTACTTATACCAATGAGCAAACTCATAAGATAATAATGGATAATATTGATAGGGCACCTATGGCTAATGGTATTATTAAAGGCATTGGACCAAGATATTGTCCATCTATTGAAACCAAGTTGATCAGATTCCCAGATAAGGAGCGTCATCAGCTTTTCTTGGAGCCAGAGGGACTTCATACCAATGAAGTATACGTTCAAGGCATGTCCACCAGTTTGCCAATGGATGTGCAGATAGATTTTTTGCATACCATACCAGGTTTGGAAAATGCCAAGGTTATGCGGGCAGGTTACGCCATTGAATATGATTGCTTGGATCCATTACAATTAAAACCAACCCTGGAGCTGAAAAAAATATCCGGACTCTTTTCTGCTGGACAGGCCAACGGAACATCAGGATATGAGGAGGCTGCTGCTCAGGGTATAATTGCCGGCATTAATGCGGCTTTAAAGGTTCAGGGGAAGGATCCTTTAATACTTAAGCGTTCTGATGCTTATATTGGTGTTCTGATTGATGATTTGGTAACCAAGGGTACCAGTGAACCATATAGAATCATGACTTCCCGGGCAGAGTATCGGCTTATTTTACGTCAGGACAATGCAGATCAGCGGCTTACACCAATTGGAAGAAAAATTGGTTTGGTAAGGGATGATCGTTGGAATAGATTTACTGTAAAGAAGCAAGCAATTGATGATACAATTGATTTATTAAGGAATAAGACAATAACTCCAAGCCAGGAAAAATTACAATTTTTGGCGGATAATGGAATTGAGGAAATTAAAAATAGTACCAGTCTGTATGATTTGTTAAAACGTCCGGAAATTAACTACGATAAATTGCGAGATATGTTTGATTTACCGGATATAAATGCAGAAGTAAAGCAGCAGGTAGAGATTTCCATTACCTACGAAGGCTATATCAAAAAACAGTTGGAGCAGGTAGAAAAAATGAAAAAGCTGGAAGAAAAGCTTATACCTGATGATATTGATTATGATTTGGTGTCAAATCTTCGGGATGAGGCCAGAGAAAAAATGGCGGATATTCGTCCAATTTCCATTGGTCAGGCTGCACGGATATCTGGTGTTTCGCCAGCGGATATTTCAGTTTTGATGATCTATCTGGAGCAATACAGGCGATTAGCACACTAGGGGAGATTAGTAGATGAACTTTAAGGGATACTTAAAGGATGCTGCAGACAAATATGGCATAAATTTGTCTG
>CACZYN010000011.1 GCA_902785445.1 uncultured Anaerovibrio sp. | reverse complement strand
GCTGACTGGGCTAGAGAAAATAACATCCGCCCCAAGGCTGTTCAGAACCATTGGCATTACCTCATAGGCAGCACCATTGGAGCAATCCAGGACAATCTTCATACCGTCAAACCGTTCCTTGCAGGTGGACAGAATAAAGTCCTTGTATTCATTAATATAATTGTGGCGATAATCAATATAACCCATCTTGGCTCCGGTGGAGCGAGGGAAGTCATCGCCAGCCTCGATCTTTCTGACAATTTCCTCCAGCTCATCCTCCACGGAATCCGGCAGCTTATAACCATTGCCACCAAAGAACTTAATTCCGTTATCATGAAATGGATTATGGGATGCGGAAATAACAATACCGCAATTAGCCTGCTTTTTCTTAGTCAAATAGGCAATAGCCGGAGTTGGAATTACTCCCACGATAATTGCCCGGCCGCCGGCACTGCAAATACCGGCGCAAAGAGCTGCCTCAAACATCTGACCGGAAATACGGGTATCCCGTCCGATGAGAATCTTTGGCATGGCCTCGGAATTTTCGCCAAAATACAAGGTTGCTGCCCGACCTAAACGGTAGGCCAGTTCCGGTGTCAGCTCCACATTGGCCTCACCACGAACACCATCAGTACCAAATAATCTAGCCATAATTAATAACCCTCCATGAGTAATATTCAAATCATACCTATTAAGTATGAGCCTTTTTGTTCAAAAAAGCAAGTGCCGCATTTATTCCATCCACCGCTGCGCTCATTATACCACCGGCATAGCCCGCTCCCTCGCCAATAGGATAAAATCCCGGCACGGACTGTGATTCATAAGTATCCCGACTGCGAATGATACGGCAAGGAGCTGAAGAACGGCTTTCTATACCCGTCATTACTGCCCCCTTATCATCAAAGCCAGGAATTTTTCGACCAAAATACGGCAAGGCATCTGTAAGCATACCGCAAACAAAATCCGGCAAGCATTCATGTAAATCCGCTGGTTTTATCCCCGGCTGGTAGGATGGCTTGGTGAGAAAATCCTGGGAGCCGGATTTACCTGTGAGGAAATCTCCTACCGTCTGCACCGGAGCATAATATTCTCCGCCCCCGGCTTTAAAGGCCGCTCTTTCCCATTTCCGCTGGAATTCGATGCCTCCTAAAACATGATTGGCAAAATCACTGGTATTCACTGTTACCAACAAAGCTGAATTAGCCACTCCTGAATCCCGATGATAATTGCTCATTCCATTGGTAACTACGCCACCAATTTCCGATGCAGCAGCCACCACCTGTCCTCCAGGGCACATGCAAAAGGAATAAGCTCCCCGTCCCTGTGCTTTATCATTATAGGTCAGGGCGTAATCCGCCACTGGCAGCATTTCATGCCCAGCATCCGCCCCATATTGAGACTTATCAATCATTTCCTGCGGGTGCTCGATACGAACCCCCACAGCAAAGGGCTTGGCTTCCATACTAAGGCCAGCCTCATACAGCATTTCATAAGTATCCCGGGCAGAATGACCAATACCAAAGAATACTGCCCGAGCCTCCAGGCGCTCCGAATCATTGATTATTACGGCAGTTATGGCTCCATCGCCAGTTTTTTCAATAGCTGTTACCTGATTTTCAAATCTTACTTCGCCTCCCAGCCGAATGATCTCCAGCCGGATGTTCTTTACCACCTTGCGAAGTATATCCGTTCCTATATGAGGCTTATGAAGGTATTTAATATCCTCCGGAGCCCCGGCAGCTACGAAATCTTCCAGCACCTCCCGAATCAGGGGATCCGAAACACGGGTGGTGAGCTTACCATCGGAAAAGGTTCCCGCTCCTCCCTCACCAAACTGCACATTGGATTTGGGTGAAAAGGCGCCACCCTGCCAAAATTGTTGAATATCCGCATGGCGCTGGTCCACATCCCGGCCCCGTTCCAAAACTATTGGTTTATAGCCCGCCCGGGCCAAGGTCAGGGCCGCAAACATCCCCGCCGGACCAAAGCCCACCACCACTGGTGGCAAATCCTGGTCCTTAGGTGGTGTAAAGACTCTTTTCTCTTGCTTTACCGGTGCCGGACTAATATTTTTATCCCTTTTAAACCGGGTTAAAATCTTCTTTTCGTTACCGGATACTATCACATCAAGTATATATATAAATTTTATACCTGCCCCTTTGTAGCGTCTGGCATCTATAGCTTTACGCACAATTACCACCCCACTTATAGAGTGAGGTGGTAATTCCAATCGCTTTTCAACTAGCACAGCAAGGGGTGTCTTATCATTAAAGGATACGCTAAAATTCTGAATCCTAATCACAGCAAAAACCTCGCTAATTATTTATCCTCGGACTTTTTTAACTTTATCTTTACGGAGACCCGCTTGTTTGGCACGATTATGCCATCCGGCAATAACAGATTAACATCCTTTGTTTCATCTTCCCGAATGCCATCAATGGCAAAGGACTCCGTAAGAATTTCATTTATTCCGCCAAGCTGCTCCGTTCGCCCAATAACCTCCAACCGCTCCGGCAGTACAACAACTCCTGCCACCGCAAAACCAGCAGCTGGATTACCAGTGTACTGAGGCTTAACAGAAATCAGCTTTTTCTCCACACCATTCATAATCTTGGCCGTAACCTCGATTTCCGGTGGACTGACCTCCACAGAATTAATCAGGTTCCCCTCATCATCTACTGGTGTGAGCTTTATCTTGCTGGTAAAATCCTTGGTATTATTCGCCAATGGCATATAGCCCACCAGGCGAACCACCTTGCTTACACTGTTTCGTGGCCCACTGATTTTAACCTTATCCTTGGAAGGAACAATTTTCTCCAAGGCACTGCCGGCACCGGTATTTCCCGTCACCTGAATATCCACCGGCAAAGTCTTTTCCAGCACGGCTTCCATGGTGACATCAATATTGGCATCGGATATTTCGATTACCTCAAAGCCCTTTGGCACAACTGTGCGCACCTTGATACTGTTTTTTCCTTCAACAGCCTCTGCCAAATCAACATAGGCCTTAAAATCATCAGCATTTACCGAGGTAAAGGACGAACGAGGTGCCTTTACTCGCAGGGTAATTTCCCGGATGGACATATCAATCCGATAGCCGTCAGGCTCATTTATAGTATACACCGGCACCGTAAAAGTGGAATTAACCGCGGGATTTTCCTCATTCATTACAAAGCCCCACAGAACAATCGCCCCAATTAAGGCCAATATCTTGGCGGGAAGATTTCTTCTGAATAAATCCTTTATGCTATTCATCATCTTTCTTCCTCCAATTGTCGATAATATCCTTAAACTTCAGGCTGGTTTTTTCCTCCTGGAACAGTGGCCGCAGCCGCTGTCTTAAGCTATCATGATTCATATACCGCTGAATACGGCCATTTTCCGCTACTGATACTACACCAGTCTCTTCACTTACGATGATAATAAGCGCATCACACTGCTCGGACAGACCAATTGCCGAGCGATGACGGGTTCCCAATTCGGTGCTAAGAGACCGGTCATCTGTCAGAGGCAGATAACAGCCCGCCGCCACCATACGCCGTCCCCGTATAACTGCCGCACCATCATGCAGTGGAGTATTCGGAATAAAAACATTCATCAAAAATTCTGAAGTAACAATGGCATCTATTTTTATGCCAGTATCAATGATTTCATTTATACCTACATTTTTTTCAATTACCAACAAGGCGCCAATTTTCTTGTCCGCCATATTGAATACAGCCTTGTCAATTTCGTTGACCAGTGAATTGGCTTCCTCAATATTGAGGAAATTATCATTGGCCAAAAACCGCCCCTGGCCGATACGCTCCAAAGCCCGCCGTAATTCCGGTTGGAATACGATAGGCAAGGCCACAAAAAGCAGGGTTACTGTTTTCTGCAGCAACCAGGAAATAACGTGAAGTTCCAAAAAGCTGGCCAACAAGGTAACAATCATCAACACAACCAGGCCCTTTACCAAGGTAATGGCCCGGGTATCCTTCAGCATTTCGTATACTTTATATAAAATAACTGCAACTATCAGAACATCAATGACATCCCAAATACCCACTGTTCCCAGCAGGGCATGAAATTGTGATAGTACAGGAAATTCAAATGGAAATGGCATAAGCAAAAACCCCTCACATGTTATATATTAACTCATTCTAGCAACAGTACGGAAAATCCTGCCATTTTTTTCAATAAAAAATAAACCTGATAGACAAAATTAACATAAAATATTACATTTTTTGCTAATTTTTATACTGTTAATATTATATAAACACATGCCTATGAAAACAATATGTAAACCTACCTACATAAAGAAAAATTTTAACCCTTATCGTAAATAAAACAGCCAGATGACCAGTCCAAGTGCAGACCAGTCTCTGGCTACTATAAATTTTAATTGCTTTTAATAGGTACCGGCTACGTCAATAAAGCCAAAGGTATCTTCCACCTCACCAGTATGGAGGCCATCAATATAGTCATACATCTTCTGGGCAAATGGACCAATGGCACCATCATTGAATACCATCTTCATATCACCATAGCCCAGCTCGCCTACCGGTGAGATAACAGCTGCTGTACCGGAGCCAAATACCTCCTCCAGATTGCCGTTCTTGTAGTCCTCCACCAGCTCATCAGTGGAAATCTTTCTTTCCTCCACCTCATAGCCCCAGGCCTTAGCTACCTGCAATACGGTCCGACGGGTAATACCATCCAAAATAGTACCGTCCAATTCCGGTGTAACAATCTTATTGTCAATCTTGAAGAGGATGTTCATGGAACCAACCTCACCAATATACTTACGTTCCACACCATCCAGCCACAAGGTCTGATCGTAGCCCTTCTGATGAGCCACCAAGCCAGCATGGAGAGAAGCCGCGTAATTGGCTGGTGTCTTGGCAGCACCCAAACCGCCCCGTACAGCTCTTACATAGGTATCCTCTACCATGATCTTTACCGGAGCAAAACCATGAGCATAGTAAGCAGCCACCGGAGAAAGAATAATCATCAATCTATAACGGCTGCTGACGCTTACCCCGAGATATGGGTCATCCGCAAAAATAAATGGCCGAATGTACAGGCTCTGGCCCTTGCCAGCCGGTATCCATTCCTTCTCAATATCAATGAGCTTCATCAAGCCATCATATACGATTTTTTCATCCACCTGAGGAATGTCCAAAATTTTAGCTGACTTATTAAGTCTGGCAATATGATCCTTGGCCCGGAACACTACTGCCTTGCCATCCTTGTAGCGATAGGCCTTGCAGCCTTCAAAGATAGCCTGACCATAATGCAAGGTAGTATTGGCCGGGCTCACCTTAATATCCTGATAGGGAATAATTCGTGGGTCAAACCAGCCTTTGCCCTCCTCATAATCCATTTCAAACATGTAATCCGTAAAATGGGTTCCAAACCCGATTTTGGATACATCTGGCTTTTCCTTTAACTTATCCGCCTTCACAAAACGAATGTCTGTCATAAATACACATCCCCTATCTTTTTATACAAAAATATAGTATCTTTGTAACAATATAGTAAGCATTATAACGCTATTAGTACAATAATTCAAGACCTTAGGTCAAATATTATAGTATTTGTTTATTTTTTTCACGTATTTAGCTTTACTCTAATTCTTTTAAAACCACACCAATATTGTTCACTATATCTGATGCAATAAGCCCCAAACCCTGTTTCTCAAAGGCTATATCCCCGGCCCGGCCGTGAATATATACCCCCAGTTGCGGGAAAACGCCCTCCCGGGCCAGCTTATACACTCCGGCAATTGTTCCCGCCAATACATCACCACTGCCAGCAGTGGCCATTCCAGAATTGCCCACTCCTGTTGCCAAATATTCCCCGTTAGGCAAAGCAACAATAGTCCGCTCACTTTTAACCACAAATACAGCGTTGTAGTCCTTAGCCGCCCCACAGGAAATCCCAATGATATCCTCACGCAGCTCTTCCACTGAAATCCCCATTAATGCCGCCATTTCACCCAAATGAGGTGTCAAAACAGGAACTTTTTTGCAGCTACGCAGAAGATCACACTGCTGACGCAGGGCAAATAAACCGTCGGCATCAATCACCAGCTGGGACTCTGCCTGGGAAATAAAATCCCTAACCAGCATCATTGTTTCCTCATGGCGTCCCAAACCTGGTCCCAGCAAAGTCACATCAAAGTCCTTTTCCCGGGCCAACAAATCCCCCAGCGCAACCCGGCCAATCTTTCCAGGTTCTGCCTCAGCCACAGGAACAGTCATGACCTCTGTGAGCTTGATTTCAAAGATGTTATTCAGACTTTGGGGGCAGGCCAAAGTCACTATACCAGCCCCAGCCCGCATTGCGGCTTGGGCCGATAAGGTTGCCGCACCAGTCAAACCTGCGGAACCGGCGATGACAAATATTCGTCCACATTGTCCCTTATGATAATCCCGAGGACGTTCCAAAACCAGCTTCTTTGCCATATCCTCTACAATAAGGTTCATTGTCTATCCCTCCATCACACACTGAGCCACAGCGCTCTGCTTGGAATGACTTATGCTAATCCATACTTTTTTTACACCCTTTTCCTGGGCAAAATCCGCAAACCAGCCCGACAGTTTGACGTGAGGGCAGCCCAGCTCATCATTAATTATCTCAATTTCTTGCATGGAGCCATTGCGAAGGCCTGTCCCAAAAGCTTTCATTACCGCCTCCTTGGCAGCAAAGCGTCCCGCATAGGACTCTGCACTGGCTTTGCCTCTACCCTGACAATATTCAATTTCCGCCGGAGAATAGACTTTTTTTATAAAAGCCTCCTGAGCAATGGCTTTTTTTACCCGTTCCAACTCAATAATATCAACACCTGTACCTAAAATCATAATCTACCTCAAAGAAAAAAGGGCTGCATAACAGCCCTTTTATATATTTTTTACCGAATTGTCTGCATATCTGACTTATCAAGATGAACAGCCCGTTCTACCAATACCTCAACCCGGCGGTTTTGGGTTCGCCCTTCCTCCGTGGAGTTGTCCGCAATTGGTCTGTACTCACTACAGCCAAGTGCACTGAACCGGGCCGGATTAATCCGATTATCCTGGGCCAAAATAAACTTCATAAAGTTTAAAGCACGAGTAGAACTGAGCTCCCAGTTCGACGGAAATTGTGCACTGTTAATTGGCACATTGTCCGTATGACCGGAGATAAGAATTCTTTGTGGAATAGGTGCTACCAAAGCCGCAATGGCCGGACCGATACGCTGTACTCCCGGTACCAAATCCGCCGACCCGGATGGGAACAAAGCCTTTTCCTTGATACGTATCATCAGGCCTTCCTCTGTCATGGTGGCACTTAAATCCTCTTGCAATTCATTTTGTTCAATGTATTGGTCAAGATTACGCTTTACAGCTTCCAGCTGACTATTCTCAGCCAAGTATGCCTCAGCACCGCCGTCCTCGCTGGACAAATAATCCCGGGAACTAGTAGATGAAGGACCGGCACCCTCAAAGAAGGATGGTCCACCTAAGTTAAAGGCTGAACTAAAGGCCTGAGCCATCTGAGTCAACTTAGTTTCATCAGTCTGGGAAATTGCAAACAAGCAAATGAAAAGTGCCAACAGCAAGGTCATCAGGTCAGAATAAGGCAGCAGCCACGCCTCTGATGCTTCTTCTTCATGAGGCTTTGGTCTTTTTTTCTTTGCCATCTGTTATTCCTCCTTCTTCAAATCCTCACGGGCTGTCTGAGGAATAAATACCATCAGCTTAGCCTCAATTGCAGTAGGAGAGTCACCAGCCTGCAAAGACAAAATGCCTTCAATGATCATACGTTTTTGGTTAATTTCCTGCTCGGACAAGATTTTCAACTTGTTACAGAATGGAAGCCACAATACGTAACCGGTGAATATACCAAGTATTGTAGCAACGAATGCCGCTGCTATGGAGTGACCCAGCTTATCAATATCATTCAAGTTACCAAGTGCCGCAATAAGACCTACTACGGCGCCAAGTACGCCCAGGGTCGGTGCATAAGTACCCGCCTGGGAAAACATGGAACGATTTTCTGTGTGACGAGCCTGCATTATGGATAGCTCCGCATCCAGTACGTCACTAACGAATTCCGGTTCCATACCATCGATTACCATACCCAAACCGGTACGGAAGAATGGATCCTCTATTTCCTGAACCTTACTTTCCAAGGCCAGAATACCTTCACGACGGGCCAACTGGGACAACTCAATAAACAGTTGCAGTAGCTCGCCAGAGGATTGCAGATTGTTCTTCTTAAAAGTCATTCCTATGAGCTTAGGAAATCTCACCACCTGATCCATACGGAAGCCGATGAATATACAGGACGCTGTACCTCCTATAATGATCAGGAAGGCCGCTGGATTATTCAACGCTGAGATCGGAGCCCCCTTTATTACCATACCAACGAATACTGATATGAGACCCATAACCAAGCCAACAATTGTAGCTAATTCCAAAATAATTCCCCCTGTTCAATATCAAACAATGCTCAGCACATTATCAACTCACAAAAGTAAATTCATTCTCCTACAAGTTGTATA
Organism: uncultured Anaerovibrio sp.; assembly: GCA_902785445.1. GTDB lineage: Bacteria > Bacillota > Negativicutes > Selenomonadales > Selenomonadaceae > Anaerovibrio. The sequence goes on along the minus strand of CACZYN010000011.1, from coordinate 9,615 downwards.
TTCAATAAAAAATTAAAAACTCCTACTTGTAACATAATATATTTTGATTATACACCAAAAATTATAGAAAATAAACAGCTTAAGGTAGTTCCTTTTTCCCATATAAATTCTTATTATAATACCATAAAAATAATTTAAATATTCGCGTAACCTATGATATAATAACAAAAGGATAATTTAAATTTATCGTATTATTGCACTAGGCAATTTTAATGGAGTGATTATCTATGGAATTACGACAATTGGAATATTTTCAAATGGCCAGCCGTCTGAAAAATATCACCCGGGCAGCGGAACGTCTCAATGTTTCCCAGCCCAATATAACTGTGGCCATCAAAAAGTTGGAAGCAGAACTGGGTATACAGCTTTTTGACCGAAGCCAAAAACAACTTTCTCTCACTCCGGAGGGAACAATATTTTTAAATCGTATTGAATTGGCCCTAAGAAACATTCAGGACGCTGTACTGGAGGTCAACGACTATAAGCAGCTGCAAAAGGGCACAATTAAAATTGGTATTCCATCCATGATTGGAGCTTATCTGTTCCCGAAAATCTTTTCCAGCTTCCAGCATCTCTATCCCCATTTGGATATATATCTATACGAGGAAGGCTCCATGACCATCCGGGAGAAACTGGAAAGGGATGAACTGGATTTCGGTATTGTTATATTGTCCGATGCCTCCTCTAATCTCCAGCTCTTGCCTATGACCCGCAACCAGATTGTGGCTTGTGTTCCGGAGCAGCATCCCCTGGCCAGCCACCAATCCCTCACTATTCAGGATATCAAGGAAACGGATCTCATTATGCTGAAGGAAGGCTCTTTCCTGCGTTACATGGTGCTAAATAAGTTAAAGATGGCCAATATCACTCCAAATATCGTATTGGAATCCAACCAGATTGAAACTATCAAAGGGTTGGTAAGCAGCAATGTGGGCATTTCCTTCCTCTTGGATTTCATCGTCAAGGGTGCCCCTGGGATTAAGCCGCTGCCATTTGCCGAGCCAATCTACGTAGATCTGGGCCTGGCCTGGAAAAAGGAACGTTATATTTCCAAAGCCGCCCAATCATTTATTGATTTTTGCAAAAACACTTTAAATGCCAACCATTAATTGGTAAAATAAGAAAGGTACAATGGCGTGCCGGTAACAGCAGACATATTATGTACTGTTGTTGCCGGCTTGTTTTGTATTTATATCTAGGTCAAAATTTTTTAACTATATATTTTTATGGAGGTTTTATCATGGCTGGAATCAATGAAAACTATTTAAAACTTGCTGGTAGCTACCTGTTTAGGGAAACGGCGCATCGCACGGCTGCCTATAAGGAAGCCCATCCTGAGGCTGATGTTATCTCCCTGGGTATTGGCGATGTTACCCAGCCTTTGCCGCCAGTCTGCATCGAGGCTATGCACAAGGCTGTAGATGAAATGGCCCAGGCAGACACCTTCCGAGGCTACGGTCCGGAGCAAGGCTATGATTTCCTCATTAATGCCATCATTGAAAGCAATTATAAAGAGTATGGCATACAGCCAGACGAAGTATTTGTATCCGACGGTGCCAAAAGCGACTGTGGAAATATCCAGGAAATCTTTAGCACAGACAACACCATTGCCATAACCGATCCAGTTTATCCGGTATATCTGGATACCAATGTTATGGCTGGCCGCACAGGCTTATTACAGTCAGATGGCCGCTATGCCGGGGTCACCTATCTCCCTTGCACAGCTGAAAACGGTTTTGTACCGGCCTTACCAGAAAAGCGGGTGGATTTAATCTATCTCTGCTGCCCAAATAACCCTACCGGCACCACGCTTACCCGGGAGCAGTTAAAGGTTTGGGTTGATTATGCCCGGGAAAATGACTCCATCATTCTTTTTGATGCAGCCTATAACGCGTATATTTCCGAGGCGGATGTTCCTCATACCATTTTTGAAATCGAAGGCGCCAAGGAAGTGGCCATTGAATTCCGTTCCTTCTCCAAAACCGCCGGTTTCACTGGTACCCGCTGTGGCTATATTGTCTTGCCAAAAACCGTAATGGGCAAAACTGTTTCCGGAGAAAAGAAAGCACTGAATCCTTTATGGAACCGTCGCCATACCACAAAATTCAACGGCACTGCCTACATCATTCAGCGGGGTGCTGCCGCCATATTCACCCCGGAGGGACAAAAACAGGTCAAGGCCACCATTGACTACTACATGGAAAATGCCCGGCTTATCCGTGAAGGCTTGACAGCTGCCGGCATCACCTGCTTCGGCGGAATCAATGCGCCATACATCTGGCTGAAAACCCCTGACAATATGCCATCCTGGGATTTCTTTGACAAATTGCTTAAGGAAGTTAATATCGTAGGTACGCCAGGAGCTGGCTTTGGTCCTTGCGGTGAAGGATATTTCCGCCTTACTGCCTTTGGCAGCCGCGAAAAGACCATTGAAGCTGTAGGACGTATAAAAGATCAATTAAAATTCTAATGGGAGGTAAGCTATGATTTCCCTTGATCTGGAAAATATGCTGGTATGCCGCAGTATACTGAAGGATAAACTCATTCAGGAGCTTATTGCCGCCAGTTCCGACCCTAAAAATCTGGCTCTTAGTCACGCCTTTGCCGGACATTTAATCGAAAAGGCCGAAACTGAAGGCTGGAGCGGTAATCTTATCCGGGCCTTGTTTCTTCATCTTCTCAGTCAGGAAGGCTGTCTGGCCGCCAAAATGGCTGAATGCTCCAAGGGAGCTGTGGGAGAAAGCCTGAAAAAAGCCTTTATTCACGACATAAAAAAGCTGATGCCGGCCCTGTTTCAGCCGGCTACCAGCATCATCAATATCAGCATACTGGATAATTATGTTCCTTCCATCCCCTACACTTTGGAAGCCACCCATTTTTTAAACCAGCAACTGAAGGATTGCACCAGCCCTGAGGCGGTAACCGATGCCTTTCTGGCCTTTTATCACAAATATGGCTATGGCGAAATCGCCTCCTATGAAGCCTTTGCCTGGAATTCCAAAAAACAGAAGCTCCAAGGTATTCGCCACTTTGAGGCCATGGACTTTGAGGATATTATTGGCTACAAACGGCAAAAGGAGCAGCTGATAAACAACACCTTGGCCTTTATAAATAAAAAACCTGCCAACAATGTTCTTCTGGTAGGTGCCCGGGGAACGGGAAAATCCTCCGGAGTAAAAGCATTGGCCCGGGCCTACTACACTCAAGGGCTGCGCCTGTTACAGATGCAAAAAAGTCAGCTAAACGAGCTGCCAAAGATAATGGCTACCCTACGGCAATATGCCAGCAAGCGGTTCATTATCTTCTTTGATGACCTGTCCTTTGAAGAATCCGACAGTGATTACAAGTACTTAAAATCCGCCATTGAGGGTGGAGTGGAATCCTGTCCGGAAAATGTACTTATCTACGCCACCTCCAACCGTCGCCATCTCATTCGGGAAACCTGGCGTGATCGGGCGGATGGACAGGATGAGTTATTCAAAAACGACAGTATCAATGAAACCATCTCCCTGTCGGATCGTTTTGGGCTGATTATTACCTATTTGGAGCCAACCCAGGACGAATACTTGGATATAATCGACCATTTCCTCCGCCAGGAGGGAATAACCCTGGAGCGGGAAGAATTACGTATCCTGGGTCATCGCTGGAATTTGGAGCATTCTGGCCGCAGTGGCCGCAGTGCCCGCCAATTCGTTATTCATTATCTGGGACAAATGAAATAAGCCTACATAATTACACTAAAAAAGCGCTCTCTGCCAGAGAATTGGCCAAGAGCGCATTTTTTATTATCCATTAATTGCTTCCAGGACTTTCTTATGTTCCTTGGTAAGGTAATCCAGAATAGTATTCAGCATGGCGTTAACCTTGTCGCCATCCATCTGGCCATCTGCGTTCAGCAGGCAACAAACCATGATAAGATTGCCCTGGCTGTCAAAAATGAACTTAAATGGCTTCAGGCCAGCGTTCATATTGTTAACCATTTCCAACAAACGTGTCTTATTGCCATCGTTCAACACCTGACCGGCCATATGCACCTGAATCATGCAAAAGGCACTGTCATCCACGATTACCACAGCCGGAATGTCCTTGCCATCTACCCCAAAGGCAGTACGGAATATGGAGGTATTTACCTCATCCTTTATATCCTGTCGATTAAACATATTCAGCTCATGCTCATCCAAATATGCCTGAAATAATTCTGCTTTTGTACTCACTTTTATTCCTCCCTGTACATTGCAATAAGCTTTTGCAATGTATCTTCATCAATATCCTTTTCCGAATAAACCTTGACGCCATGTTGCGCCAGCAAGGCCGCTGTTACCCCCTGGCCTTCGATTTTATTGCCGTTAAATTTCCCGTCATAAATCATGGCATTACCACAGGACGGGCTGTTGGCCTTTAATATTGCCACCCTTATCCGGTGCTTTTTGACAAATTCCAGCACCTTTTGGGCACCAGCAATAAAATTATCTGTTATGATGCCGCCATCTTTATTCATTACGTAGGCATCACCCTTTAGCACGGCCTGACCATCCCCATCTTGCAGCTCCGCCGGTGGCCGGGGAATTGGCAATCCTCCCAAGCACTCCGGACATATAGCCGTCATGTAGCGGCCATAGCGCATGAGCAGGGCATTATCATTGGCCTCGCCATTATACTTCACCTTATTACCCAACAGGCAGGCTGAAATCAATATCATATCTACAGCATCCTTGTTAATTATTTTTTAGCTTTCAAATACTCATCAATAGCTGCAGCTGCCTTCTTGCCTGCACCCATAGCCAAAATAACTGTTGCCGCACCAGTAACGATATCACCGCCGGCAAATACGCCCTCTTTGGTAGTGGCGCCAGTTTCCTCATCAGCGATAATGTTGCCTCGCTTATTGGTATCCATACCTGGTGTAGTAGAAGCCACAATTGGATTTGGACCATTACCGATAGCCATAATAACGGTATCAACGTCCAGCTCAAATTCGGAACCTTCTACAGCCACCGGACGACGACGACCGGAAGCATCTGGCTCACCCAGTTCCATGCGGATGCACTTCAGGGATTTAACCCAGCCATTTTCATCACCAAGAATTTCCACAGGATTGTTCAGGAGCTTAAAGTCAATGCCCTCCTCCTTGGCATGGTGAACTTCCTCCGCTCTGGCTGGCAATTCAGCCTCACTACGACGATAAACAATATAAACCTTGTCAGCACCCAACCGCAAAGAAGTACGGGCAGCATCCATAGCCACATTACCGCCACCCACAACAGCCACCTTCTTGCCCATGGCAATTGGTGTTGCGTGGTTAGGGAAATCATAGGCCTTCATCAGGTTGCAACGGGTCAGGAACTCATTGGAGGAATATACACCATTTAAGTTTTCACCCGGGATATTCATGAAATGCGGCAAGCCGGCACCAGTACCTACGAATACTGCATCGAAGCCCATTTCATCCATGAGCTCATCTACAGTGTAGAGCCGCCCTACAATAGAATTAACCTCAATAGTAACGCCCATCTTCTGGAGATTTTCAATCTCTCGCTTAACAATCTTGTCCTTAGGAAGACGGAACTCAGGAATGCCGTAGGAAAGAACACCGCCAGCCACGTGGAGTGCCTCAAAAATAGTAACCTTGTAGCCCTTGCGAGCCAAATCACCGGCGCAGGTAAGTCCAGAAGGACCGGCACCGATAATAGCTACCTTTTGGGCATCAGCAGCAAACTCAATAGGCTTAACCTCTTCGTTTTTATCCAGCTGATAATCAGCTACAAAGCGCTCCAGACGGCCAATAGCCACCGACTCACCCTTATGGGTCAAAACACAGTTCTTCTCACACTGATTTTCCTGTGGGCAAACTCGGCCACAAACTGCTGGCAAAGAGCTGGATTCCTTGATAATGCTGATAGCACTGTCGTAATCCCGTTCCTTAATCTTGCCGATAAAGGCTGGGATATCAATCCCTACCGGGCAACCAGGACGGCACTGAGGATTTTTACAGCCCAGGCAACGATTAGCCTCAGCCACTGCTGTCTCCTCATCATAGCCCAGAGCTACCTCCTGAAAATTATGAGCACGAACCTGCGGATCCTGCTCCGGCATTTTATGCTTTTCTAATACAAGCGCCATTACCACTTACCTCCCAAGACCGATATTGCAAACATGATCCTTAGCCTTTGCTTCCTGCTCACGGAACATACGGCCACGGGACATGAGATTGTTGAAATCAACCAGATGGCCATCAAACTCCGGACCATCTACGCAGGCAAACTTCATCTCGTCACCTACCTGCACACGGCAGCCACCGCACATACCAGTGCCATCAACCATAACAGGATTCAAGGAAACGATGGTCTTGATACCCAACGGACGGGTAGCATCGCAAACACTCTTCATCATGATACCAGGGCCAATAGCCGTAACCTGATCTATCTTTTCTCCCCGGTCAACCAGCTGCTGAAGAGCTGTAGTAACAAAGCCTTTGACCCCATAGGAACCATCATCGGTTGCCACCAACACCTCGTCGGAAATGGCCCGCATTTTATCCTCAAAAATCAGAATATCCTTTGTTCTGGCCCCCATAATGGAAATAACCTTGTTGCCGGCCTCGTGCATAGCCCGGGCAATTGGATATACCGGAGCTACACCGATACCGCCACCGATGCAGACAATAGTGCCCATGTTTTCGGAAATCTCTGATGGCTGCCCCAAAGGACCAACGAAGTCCACAATAGCTTCACCCTCGTTGAGCTTGCTCAGCTGCATAGTAGAAGCACCAACAGCCTGGAAAATCAAGGTAATTGTGCCCTTTTCCCGGTCAAAATCCGCAATGGTAAGCGGAATCCGCTCCCCTTTTTCATCAACCCGCAAAACAATGAACTGGCCTGCCTTGGCCTTCTTGGCTACTCTGGGAGCCTCAATATCCATATGGAAAATACCAGGAGAAAGCTCCTTCTTGTACATGATCTTAAACATAGTCTAACTCTCCTTAATATATTAACCTAAAACACCCTGGAGATACGCTTCCAGATTACTCTTAATTGGCATGAGATAAAGGTTGGCATCCCGCTCCTTCGCGAAATCCAATGCCTTTTTGGAAAACTCTATGCTCCACTCCAGAGTAGGCTGGAATCCTTTAGGGAAAATTACATTATTCTTCAGTTCCCAATAGCTTTGAGAACGCTCGGACATAACCGGAGATACACCCCAATATACATTCTGCCCTTCCAGCATATCCGCATACATTTCCATAAAACGAATATCAAAGAATGGCTGGGTAAAGAACCCCACAGCTCCCGCCTGTACCTTACGCTGAATACGGTACAGCTCCTGGCGCATACTGCCACGATACTGGTCAATACCCGCATAAACCTTTACCTCCGGCATCTCCTGATGAAACTTGGAAATAACATCCGTGGTAACCGTTGGATAAAATTTATGGCTCATATCCTGCGGTGGATCGCCTTCGATAACCAACACCTCCGTTATACCACTCTGGCGAAGTTCAGGTCGCATGGAAAGTGGCTGGGACAAATCTACATCAATAGCTCTTATATGAGGCATTACTGCGGGAAAATACTCCTGGGCAATAGCCGCTCCCTGCCAGCTTCTCATATCGAAGCGCAGCAGATCAGGAATATTTATCAGCTCCACCCCCGGAGCCGTATTTTTTACTATTTGCAAATCCTCCCGCAGGCCTTCTTCGCTGCGGGGAATCAGTTCAACGGAAATTCTACCCAAATCTTTCACTTCTTTTCAATTAATCTTTAGAATAAACCGGTAATCTTACCGTTTACATCAATATCCATATTCTCCGCTGCTGGTTTCTTAGGAAGACCTGGCATAGTGAGAATATCACCTGTAAGAGCTACAATAAAGCCTGCACCAGCCGAAATACGCAGTTCCTTAACGGTAATCTGGAAATTCTTCGGCCGTCCCAGCTTGGTTGGGTCATCAGACAGGGAATACTGGGTCTTAGCCATACATACAGGCATCTTATCTAAGCCCAATGCCTCGATTTCCTCCAGCTGCTTTTGCGCAGGACCGGTAAATACTACTCCATCACCGCCGTAAACCCGCTTAACAATAGCCTCAATCTTCTCTGGAATGGACTGCTCCACCTCGTAGGTAAAGTTAAAATTATTAGGCTTTTCCGTAGCTGCCAGTACCTTTTCCGCCAGGGCAATACCGCCTTCGCCACCCTTGGCCCAAACCTCCGAGAGAGCTACTTCGGCACCAAACTCGTTGCACTTCTTCTCAACGAAGTCCAGCTCCTCCTTAGTATCTGTTGGGAACGCATTGATAGCTACCACAGCAGGAAGGCCAAAGGCCTTAACGGTTTCAATATGCTTAATAAGGTTTTCCAGGCCCTTTTCCAGAGCTGTCATATCCACCTTGGCCAGCTCTGTCTTCGGCAAGCCGCCGTGCATCTTCAGAGCACGAACAGTAGCTACAATAACCACAGCCGAAGGCTTAAGGCCAGCAAAACGGCACTTGATATCCAGGAATTTTTCTGCACCAAGGTCAGCACCAAAGCCTGCCTCAGTTACTACGATATCGGCAAATTTAAGGGCAAATTTAGTTGCCATGACAGAATTACAGCCATGGGCAATATTAGCGAAAGGACCGCCATGAATAAGGGCTGGTGTCCCCTCCAGGGTCTGTACCAAATTTGGCTTAATGGCATCCTTAAAGAGCAGAGTCAGGGCTCCGGTAACATTCAGCTCATCAGCCCGAACAGCACGGCCATCCCGGGTGTAAGCCACCACTATACGACCCAGACGCTTTTTCATGTCCTCCAAATCGGTAGCCAGGCACAAAATAGCCATCATTTCCGAGGCTACGGTAATATCAAAACCCGTTTCACGCGGTACACCATGGGCCTTGCCCCCCATGCCGATTACCACATGGCGCAGAGCCCGGTCATTCAGGTCAACTACCCGTTTCCAAGCAATGCGACGTACATCCAAATCCAGGGCATTTCCCTGTTGGATGTGATTATCAATCACTGCTGCCAATAAATTATGGGCAGTAGTGATAGCATGGAAGTCACCGGTAAAATGCAGGTTTATATCCTCCATCGGTACTACCTGAGCGTAGCCACCCCCGGCAGCACCACCCTTTAAGCCGAAGCACGGGCCAAGGGAAGGCTCACGAAGGGCCACAGCAATGCTCTTGCCCATTTTATGAAAGGCATCCGCCAAACCAACACTGGTGGTAGTTTTTCCTTCACCAGCCGGTGTAGGATTAATTGCCGTAACCAATACCAGCTTACCGTCCTGGTTATCCTTGACCTTATTCCAGGCCTCAAGGGAAATCTTGGCTTTGTATTTACCATACATCTCCAAGTCATCATCGTTGATATTAAGCTCTTGTGCCACCTTACCAATTGGCAACATTTTTGCTTCCTGGGCAATTTCCACATCAGTTTTCATTTAGCATAGCCTCCTAAAATCCAACACTTAATTTATGCTTATAAGGCAATTATTCAAATATATGGTTTCCCATAAAAAATACACCATTAAATTATACTATAAAAATAGCGCCCTGCCAACAAATACAAACAGAACACAAACAAAAAGGCTGAACTTTCGTCCAGCCTTAATTTTTAAATGGTCGGAGCAG
>CACZYN010000010.1 GCA_902785445.1 uncultured Anaerovibrio sp. | reverse complement strand
CCTGACTGAGGCCAACGCTCTGAGCAGCAATGCCGAGGCGGGCGCCATTCATCAGCGACATTACATATTTAATAAGGCCAAGCTTGCGGTCGCCGCACAGCTCGCACTTCGCATTCTTATAGACCAGCTCACAGGTTGGCGAGCCATGTATGCCGAGTTTGTTCTCGATACGACGTACGTCGACGCCTCCGTCTCGCTTGTCATAGATGAACATCGAGAGGCCACGGCCGTCGCGTGTGCCTGCTTCGCTGCGTGCAAGCACCAGATGGATGTCGCTGTCGCCGTTCGTAATGAAGCGCTTTGCGCCGTTCAAACGCCAGCAGTTGTTCTCCTCGTCGAAGGTTGCCTTGAGCATCACGCTTTGCAGGTCGCTGCCGGCATCAGGCTCGGTCAGGTCCATCGACATTGTCTCGCCCTTACATACGCGGGGAATGTACTTCTGTCTTTGTTCCTCGTTGCCAAAGCAATAGAGCGTCTCGATGCAGTCCTGCAGGCTCCAGATGTTCTCGAAGCCAGCATCGCCGGTCGAGACAATCTCGTTCGCTGCGGTATAGACTGTGACAGGCAGGTTCAAGCCACCATAGCGGCGAGGCATCGTCATGCCGTTCATGCCTGCCTGAATCATGGCGTTGAGGTTCTCGTAGGTCTTCGAAGCATAAGTGACGCGACCCTTTTCGAGGTGAGGCCCCTCGGCATCAACAGCCTCAGCATTGGGAGCCACAACGTTCGCCACGATGTCGCCCACGATGTCCAGCACCTTGTCATACGAATCCATCGCATCCGCAAAGTCCTGCGGAGCCTCGTCGTACTTGTCTTTATCCTCGTATTGACGTTCCTTGAGCTCAACGATGCGCTCCATCAAAGGACTGTTCTCGAGCTCGAACTTAATCTCATTTATGTCGTTATAATAGTTTGCCATGTTACTTTATTTTTGTAGAGAGTAGTTATGTAGTTAAGTAGTTAAGCCAATACTACAGCTAAAGGTCTTTACTGAAATCTTTGTCAATAACACCTTTGCAATAGCCATTCAACAACTTGCTTGTTTCTTCTACCATATCAAAAAGGTGATTGTAATGCTCTTCATCGATATAACCCAAGTCCCTTGAAAGCAAAACATAATATCTGCATTCCTCCAGACTACCTTGGGCAATGTTGTAAAAACGAAGTTTATCTGCTCTACTCAATTTCTTATAACCTTCCGCTATGTTAGCAGGAATGGAAATAGCTGCACGTTGAAACTGAGAACATAACCCATATCTCTCAAAGTCAGGGAAGTTTTTTGTCTCCTTGTAAACCATCAGCACAAAGTCATGTGCCTTCTGCCATGCAACGATTCCGTGAAAGTTATTAGTCATGAGGTAATGGCTTAACTACTTAACTACTCTAACTACTTAACTACTGGTTTTATTTACTATTCTGTTTGTAATACTTGATGAGCTTTGGTACGACTTCTTCTACTGTGCCGTTGATGACGTAGTCGGCAATTGTGTTGATGGGGGCGTTCTCGTCTGAGTTGATGGAGATGATGATGCCCGACTCCTTCATGCCTGCCACGTGTTGAATGGCACCGCTGATGCCGCAAGCGATATACACTTTGGGACGGACGGTGACGCCTGTCTGACCAATCTGCAGGTCGTGGTCGGCAAAGCCTGCATCCACGGCAGCACGGCTGGCACCCACTTCTGCATGAAGTACTTTGGCGAGTTCATACAGTTGGTCAAAGCCTTCCTTCGAGCCGACGCCATAGCCTCCAGCCACAATGATAGGAGCGCCTTTCAGGTTGTTCTTGGCTGCCTCGACGTGACGGTCGAGCACCTTGGTGACGTACTCTGCCTCGGGAACGAACTTCGCTACATCTTCCACGATGACCTCGCCCTTGTAGTTCTGGTCGAGTATCTCTGCCTTCATCACGCCGCTGCGAACAGTCGCCATCTGCGGTCTGTTCTCGGGATTGACGATGGTAGCCACGATGTTTCCACCGAAGGCGGGTCGTATCTGATACAACAGGTTCTCGTACGTCTTACCATTCTTCTTGTCCTCATGAGGACCAATCTCAAGGCTGGTGCAGTCCGCGGTGAGTCCGCTATGCAAAGCCGACGAGACGCGCGGACCGAGGTCGCGACCTACGACGTCAGCTCCCATCAGGCAAATCTGCGGTTTCTCCTGCTTGAAGAGGTTGACGAGGACTGCCGTGTGAGGCTTGCTCGTATAGGGAGCGAGGCCTTCTGCATCGAAGATATGGAGTTTATCGACGCCATAAGGAAGTATCTGAGCCTCCACTTTTCCCACGATTCCGCTGCCGGCAGCAACGGCTTCGAGTTGTACGCCAAGCGTATTGGCCAGCTTCCTGCCTTTAGTCAGAAGCTCTTGGCTTACTTCGGCAACCTTTGTGCCTTCAAGCTCGCAATAAACAAATACACTATTCATAGGGCGTTATCCGATTGTGTGGCTTGCGAGGAGTTCCTGGATGAGACCGTTCACGTCCTCGTCACTGCCGGTTAATACTTTACTTTCCTTCGCCTTGAAGACGATGTTCTCTACGTTCTTGACCTTAGTTGGCGAGCCTGCCAGACCGCATTGCTGCAGGTCGGCATTCACGTCGGCACAACTGAGTTGACCGAGCTTCAGGTAAGGTTTCTTCTCATACTCTGCTGCGTAGGGCAGGTCGGCAAAGCTTGTGCCCTGAGCCAACTCCATTGGAGCGAGGCATCGCTTGTACTTCATGACGCGCTTGACGTTGCGAGGACGGCAGGGAGCAGCGCTTCCGTTGACGGTCAGGACGCAAGGCAGCGGGCTTTCCACTGTTTCTACGCCGCCGTCGATATGGCGCTTGACGGTAATCTTGCCGTCCTTCAGCGAGAGAATCTCCTCGCTGTATGTGATTTGATTCAAGCCCAACTTCTCAGCCACCTGCGGTCCAACCTGAGCGGTATCGCCGTCGATAGCCTGACGACCGCCAATGATGAGGTCCACATTGGGGCATACATGCTTGATGGCAGTAGCGAGGGCATAGCTCGTGGCGAGTGTGTCGGCACCGGCAAAGGCACGGTATGTGATGTGGTGCGCAAGAAGAATCCGGATATAGCTTATTCTGTATCAGCCACCACCCGAGCCGCCCGTCCAGGTGAGCAGGATGGTGTAAATTACTATTTTCACACTAAAGAAGAATTTGTTTCCATGATAAACAATGGGGAATTGTTGGAATGGGCCAATGTATATGGCAATTACTACGGTACTCCATTAAAAAAAATAGAAGAAAAGCGGGCTCAGGGTATCGATATTATCTTGGAAATTGACACCCAGGGAGCCATGAATGTTAAGGAAAAATGTCCCGATGGACTGTTTATTTTCCTTGTACCGCCATCCCTGGATGAGCTGAAAAACCGTCTTTGCGGTCGTGGTACTGAAGATGATGAAAGCTTGAAGCGGCGTTTGGGTTCGGCTATTGCTGAAATCGAGATAGGCCGTCAATATAGATATGTTGTTGTCAATAAAACAGTGGACATCGCTGCCGATGAAATTACCAATATCATTCAGGCCGAGCGACATCGCACTGATTTAAATATTGAAATATTAGATAAGTTAAAAAATCGGAAGGAGATTTTATAATGGATATTGTAACCCCATCTTTAGATCAGGTATTACCAAAGGTAGACAGCCGCTACACCCTCGTTTCCCTGGCTGCAAAACGTGCCCGGGATATTATGGATGGCAGTCATGAGGTAACTGCTGAGAGAACCTCTATCAGAGATGTAACCAATGCTCTGGAAGAGATTTATGAGGGCAAGATTACTTATAAGCGTTTGCGTAACACAGCCAAATAAGTTGTAAAATGAGACTTATTCAGTGGGAGCTTTATACTCCCACTGAATTTAGCCGAATAAATCCAGAGTTTTACGGGTGCTTAACTCCCACCTAAGAGGAGGGAGCCTTAGCACCCGTTAGCGTGGGGTAAAGGTAATAATCCTATGTTGAAAGACAAGAATATTGTTTTGGGAGTAACCGGCGGTATCGCTGCCTATAAATCAGTGGAAATTGCCAGCCGGCTCCGTAAAGCAGGGGCTTCTGTTCATGTTATTATGACTGCGGGAGCCCAGAATTTTATTACCCCCCTTACCTTTCGGGAAATCACTGGCAATCCGGTGATAACCACCATGTGGGGGGAAGTGCACAACTATAATGTGGAGCATATTGCGTTGGCCCAGCTAGCTGATTTGGTAATTGTAGCTCCCGCTACCGCCAATTTTCTTGCCAAAGCCGCTATGGGGATGGCCGATGATATGCTGACCACCACTCTGTTGGCTACCAAAGCTCCGATATATTTTGCACCAGCAATGAACACCAATATGTATAATAATCCGCTTACCCAGACCAACATCCAAAGTCTGGTGGATTTAGGCTGGCATTTAATACCACCAGCTTCGGGGCATCTGGCCTGTGGCATTGATGGAGTGGGTCGTATGCCAGATCCAGTGGAAATACTAGATTTTGTACTGGAAAATATTGCCCATAAAGCTGATTTACAGGGTAAAAAAATATTGGTCACAGCTGCCGGTACCTATGAACCAATTGATCCGGTACGCTATATTGGCAACCGTTCCAGCGGTAAGATGGGCTATGCCATAGCTGCAGCCGCCCAAAAACGTGGTGCAGAGGTAATTTTGGTGTCCGGGCCATCAGCCCTTATGCCACCACAGGGCGTTGATTTCATCGGTGTGGAATCTGCAGCGCAAATGCGGGAGGCTGTACTGAAACATTTCCCCAAAACAGATATAGTGATAAAGGCTGCTGCAGTGGCGGATTATCGTGTCCGTAACGTGGCTGAGCAGAAAATAAAAAAGAATGATGACAAGCTGACCTTGGTTCTGGAAAAAAATCCAGATATTTTAAAGGAGCTGGGGGAGAAAAAGAATTCTGACCAGATTTTGGTAGGCTTTGCTGCTGAAACTCAGAATCTGTTGGAATATGCCCAAGCCAAGCTGGAAAAGAAAAATCTGGATATGATTGTGGCCAACGATGTGTCCCGCAAGGATGCTGGCTTTAACACAGATACCAATGTGGTAAAGCTGCTGTATAAAAATGGCACAATTGAGGAGATGCCCATTATGACTAAGCAAAAGCTTGCTAACGAGCTTCTCTCCAAGATAATTCGTCTAAAAAATCAATAGATATTTAAACAATATTTGGACTAGGGTCTAAATATTGTTTTTTTTTTTGCAGGAATGAAGCAATATTTAACGAAATAGAGCAACAGCAATTGTTAGGAAAGGATGAATTGTATTATGGAAATTAAAAAAAATAGAAATGGATCAGCACTTACTCTAAGTCTCATAGGTAAGCTGTCAATTATTGAGGCTAAAGATTTAAGTAAGGTTGTTGATGAAGAGTTAACCGATATAACGGAATTGACCTTAGATCTTAAGGATTTAACCTATGTTTCTTCAGCAGGACTCAGAGTATTGCTTATAGCACAGAACTTAATGGATGATGCCGGCGGTAATATGAAATTATTAAATGTACCACCAATGATTATAGATATTCTCAAACTTACTGGCTTCGATAAGTTTATGAATATTGAGAAATGATGTTTTTTTGAAGCAAGCAGGAGAGAAGACAGATGAAAACGCTAGTGAACGAATTTCTGGTTCAGGCTGTGGCCAATTCCGACAAAGCGGCAGTAATGGACTGCTATGGCACAGATTCTTATGGATGTCTCAATCGTCGTTCCGCTATTTTGGCCAAAGCAGTGCTGGATATTTGTGCTGCAAAATCTGCTGACGTAAAAGAACAGCCGATAATGCGTATTGGCGTACTGCTTCCCCGAACACGGGCTTTTTTGACAGCCGTATTGGGCATCCTGCGAGCTGGCGGAGCAGTGGTACCTTTAGAGGAGGATTATCCAGCCGAACGGGTACAGTCTGTGTTGCAGGATGCAGGCTGTATTGCCTGTATATCCATTGAACAACTATCGGAAAAGGTTGCTGATATTCCTGTTTTGACACTGGAGAATATATTTGCTGAGGAAAGTACCCTCGAAGTGGATGAGAGTATAAATTTATCGGCTCCTGACAAGGAAGGCTTGATTCTCTTTACTTCCGGCTCAACTGGCAAACCGAAAGGAGTAGTACATCGTCAGACCTTTTTCTCCATGTGGCTTTATACTGTAAAGGCATACCATGAGTTTTCGGGCAAAGATGTGACCTGCTGTATGGCCGGGATGACATTTATTGCGTCTTTTGTGGATCTTTATCCGCCACTTATGGTTGGAGGCAGCGTTTACATTGCCAGCTCCACGGAGCGGATGAATGCAGACATGCTGTATAAAATTATCCAAAAGCGTCATATCACCGGGATGTTTTTGCCACCGCAGATGTTCTACGTAATGCGGGAGTTGTACGGCCGTTTGCCTCTGGATTATGTTGTCTTAGGCGGTGAAAAGGCGAAGGCAAAGTACACTGTGGACGGCAATATTCACGAGGTATATGGTTCCAGTGAATGTGCAGCTATTCTTCTTCATAAAATAGCCCAGGAGGATTCCCGTATGTTGGGAAAACCGGGTAATGGTGTAAGTGTTTATCTGGTTTCTGATGATGGAAAACTTATTCAGGAGCCGGGGGTACTTGGTGAGCTATGCGTGGAAAGTCCTTGGCTGGCATTGAGATATAACAATATGCCTGAGGAAACGGCTGCCAAGTTTACGGATAATCCATTCGGTGCGGGTCGTCTGTTTCACACCGGAGATTACATGGCTTATGATGAAGAGGGAAATCTTCTGTTCCACGGTCGTAAAGACCATATGGTGAAGCTTAGAGGGTACCGGGTAGAGCTTGGTGAAGTGGAATTGACTGTGCAAAAAGCCAATGGAGTTCAGGAGGCCGCCTGTGTCACGATTCGGGTGCATGGTGGCGACAAATTGGCTTGCTATTATATTGGTGACCAAGTGGACAGCGATGCCTTGCGCAATCATGTGAAGGCCATTTTGCCGGAATATATGGTGCCGGATTATTTTGTATATCTTGCTGATATGCCGCGCAACGAACGGAATAAAGTGGATTATCTTGCCTTGAAAAATATGGAGCCGCCAGTGGAAGAGGAAGTATATGAGCCTCCACAAAATGACCTGGAGGCAAAGATTTGTGCTGCTTTTGCCGAGGTATTGGAGCTGCCGCGGGTAAGTGCATTGGCAGATTTTTTTAATATGGGCGGAACTTCTTTGTCTGTGGCTATGTTGGTGGCTCAGCTGGATGATGCCACTTTGTCCTTTAACGATATAGCATCTTATCCAACTCCCCGGGCCCTGGCAGCCTATTTAGAGGAAAATGCCAAGAACCACCGGGAGAAGCCTTTAATGGACCGGGAATTTTATCCGCTTACCAAAACGCAGATGGGCATTTACCTGGAAGGCTTAACTGGTGGCAATACTTCCACCTATACATTATCCTATTTGATGGTAGCTGATGCCAATGTGACGGCTGAGCAGCTGGTAAAGGCTGTAAAGGATGTTGTGGCTGCCCATCCTTCTATGAAATATATTATTCGGGCCGGTAAGGATGGTATACCGCACATGTATATGACCCCTGAGGCTGTAGTTGATGTTCCGGTGATAGATGGCAGTTTAGATAGTCGCCTTGATTTTATCCGGGAATTTATGCCAGTGGTACCTATGACCAATGAGCTGCTGTTTTACTTTGCTGTTTATCGTACTGCAGAGCGATGCTATCTGGCCTTAAAGAGTCATCTGATTTTCTTTGATGCAACCTCTTTAAGCTTATTAATTAGTGAGCTGAATCGGGCCCTTGGTTCAGCCTCTGGCAGGGCGGAATTTTTGCAGGAAGAATATACCATACAGCAAGTGGGTATGTACGAAGAAGCCCTTATGCAGGAGGGGGCCCACGAAGTGGCAGAGGCATATTTTCAAAAACTGTTTGCCAAGATGGATGAAGTACCATCACTGGCGGGTGATCGGGAAGGACCTCTTACCCCAGGGATCAGCGAAAATATGCGGTATATACCGAAAAACCTTACTGTAGAGCAGGTAAAGGCTTTTTGTAATCGTCATCAAATATCTGAGGGCAGCTTCTTTATGGGAGCCATGGCGTTACTGTTGTCCAAATACCTGAGCAGCAAGCAGGTTTCCTTTTCCAGTGTATATAATGGCCGTGCCCAGGCGGGGATGGATACCACTATTGGCACGCTTATAAAACGAATTCCTGTTTATGGTGATTTTACTGAAAATATGCCGGTGGTGGACTATCTGCGGAATATGGGACGGCAGATTGTCACCAGCATGGGTAACGATATTTATTCCTTTGATGAGGTGCTGAAGCATTGTCCGGTAAATGAGGATGTGGAATTCATCTATCAGGGAGATTTGTTCACCGATAACATGGGCGGTGGTAATAACGATGAAGGTGGAAATCTCATTTGTGGCGATTCCTATTTCCTGGAGCATTACCACACCGGCATGGTTACGGGATGCTTCTCTATTCAATTTTTCTCTACCAATGGTTTGTATAATATGACCATAGAATATCGCAATGAGCGGTTCTCACCGGCCTTTGTGGAGCGGTTTGCCCAGGATTTGTTTACGGTAGCGGAAGAGCTTTTACGCCAGGAGTTGATTGGGGATATCTCCCTCCTTACTGACGATGACAAGAAATCCTTGGCGGTCTTTAACGATACACAAGTTATCATGGATTTTGTCCCTGTACAGGAACAGATTCGCCAGCAGGCCCAAATGACGCCTGACAAGGTGGCTGTTACAGCTGCCGGTCACTCACTGACCTTTAGGGAACTGGATGAGCTTTCCGACCAGGTGGCCCATTCCCTTATTAGCGATGGGGTGACCTTAGAAACACTGGTTGGTGTTCTCTTTGACCGGGAGGTTTGGGCCTATGTGGCCGAAATTGGTATATTAAAGGCCGGTGGTGCCTTCGTACCATTTATTCCGGAGTATCCGGATGAGCGGATAGAGTATTGTCTGGAAGATGGCAATATTCCTATTTTACTTACTTCAACGGATTTGATGAACCAGCGTTCAGCCCTGAGGGAGCAGTGCAAAGTGCTGTCCCTGGACAGGCTTCTTGACAATAAGGAGACGGATACTGAGCTTCCGGAGGTGGGTGCTGATAATTTGGCATATTGTATCTATACCTCTGGTACCACTGGCAAGCCGAAGGGGGTAATGATTGAACATAAAAATATTGCCAACTATGTTCATCGCAATGAAAAATCCCCGGAAATTATCCATTATACCAAGCCGGGACGCGTTGCCTTGGCATTGGCTTCTTTCTCCTTTGATGTGTCCATTGTGGAGGAATTTGTTCCGCTGTGTAATGGCTGTTCGGTAGTAATTGCCACGGAAGAGGAGATACATACACCAAATCAGTTGGCCCAGCTGATTATAAATAACGGGGTAAATGGTATTACCTGTACTCCGACCTATCTTTTGGGCCTGTTGGCTATCCCGGAAACCGTGGAAGCCCTGCAGCAGATTACCTTTTATGATGTGGGGGCGGAAGCCTTCCCAGCCGGGCTCTACCAGAAGCTACGCGCTTTGCGCCAGGACAGCGTGATTTTGAATGTATATGGTCCTACTGAGGCCACCATGGGCTGTGCCGCCGAGAAAATGGTGGAAAGCGAGGTTGTTACCGTTGGTACACCTATTGCCAATACTCAGTTCTATATAGCTGATTCCTTTGGCAATCCTTTGCCGATTGGCATTCGGGGGGAGCTGATGATCTGCGGCCAGCAGGTTGGCCGGGGCTATATAAATTTACCGGATAAAACGGCAGCGTCCTTCTTTGACAAAGATGGCATCCGAGCCTATCGCAGCGGCGATTTGGCCGCATGGACCAATGAAGGAAAAATCCGGGTCTTTGGCCGTATTGATAATCAGATTAAACTTCGGGGCTTCCGTATTGAATTGGATGAAATAGAGAAGGTGCTGATGGAGTATCCAGACATCAATTCAGGGGCGGTTTCTGTCCTGAAAAAGGGTACAGGGGAATATTTGGTTGGTTATTATACATCAGTTAAAGCTGTGGATGATAATAAGCTCAAGAACCATCTTGCGGCTAAATTGCCGGAATATATGGTTCCCAATTTGTTTGTTCGCCTGGAAACTATGCCGTTGACGCCAAATGGCAAGGTGAACAGGCGGGCCCTGCCGGAACCGGATTTGTCGGCCTTCCGGGCCAAGTATGAGCCGCCAGCCACGGAGGTAGAGCGGGCTCTTTGTCATGCCTTTGCTCTGGCCCTTAATTTGCCGGAGGACAAGGTGGGAGCCTTGGATGATTTCTTTGATTTGGGTGGCGATTCCCTTAGTGCCATGGTGGCTTTGGCCAACGCGGATATTTCGGGACTGATTGCCGCAGATATTTTCCAAAAACGAACCCCTAGACAGATTGCGGTTATTGCTGAGGAACGGGTGAATATGGGCAGCTTCGAAGAACGGGAAATGGCGGCCCGCAAGCAACCGTTGGCCTTGACCCCGCTACAAATCCAAATGCTGGATATCCAGCTGTTCCGTCCAGAGGCCACCATGTGGAGCAATATGCATTTTCTGGTGCAATTTGAGCTGGATGAGGTTGATATGCATCGATTGTGTAAAGCGGTTAATCGGGCTATAGCCAATCACCCGGCTTTATCATCGGTATTCCGCTTTGACGAGAACCGGGAGTTGGTACAGCAGTATGTACCTGGTATCCTGGAAGAGGTTGAGTTGCAGGATATCAATGAAGAAACGGTTCCAATGCTGCCGGATGTTTTAGTAATGCCCTTTGATAAAATATTGGATGCCTGTCTGTGCCGTGTAAAGGTGTTCCGGTCCCCATCCCATGGATATATGTTTATGGATATTCATCATCTACTGATGGATGGCGATTCCCTTGGGGTGCTGCTGGCGGATATTGTTAATGCGTACTTCGACCGGGAGCTTCAGCCTGATTATTATTTTGCCCTTCGCAGTGAAGAAATCCAGCGGATAGAGCAAGGTAGTTGGAATGAGGATCGGGCATGGTTTGAAGTGCAGTATGGCGATGAGGTTTGGTGTAAAATACCAGATATGTCTGTAGAGTCCCAGGAGTTGGTAGACCGTGAGCATATTGACCAGGCCGCTATGGAACAGCGTCTGGATTTTTCGGCCGATGATGTTAAAAGGGCTGAGAAATTCTGGGGGGTTAGTCACTCAGTAATGGCCATTGGCGCGGCTCTTTTGACCTTGTCCCGCTTTACCGGCAAACAGCATGTCATGGTGAATTGGATTTATAATGATCGCCTGGCGGCGGAAGCTCAGCATGCTGTGGGTATGATGATAAAGAATTTACCAGCTGCGGCCCGTATGGAAGAATATGCCTATATGTCTGAATTCCTTATATCTGTGAAGGATCAGGTGGCAGAGGGAATTGCGCATAGCTCCTATGATTTCATGGCAGAAAACTTTGAGCCTTTCGTTGATGATTGTATGGAGGTTAATCTCCAGCTGGGAATTAATGGCGACGAGCTGGATGTGTTTAAACCGACCCTTATTGAGCTGGCAGATGAATTCGCAGCTGCTGGTGCGCCTTTGGAGCTGGAGCTGCTGGAAAATAATTATGGTGATGGTGGCTTTGATTCCGAGATGGAATATGCAAAGGGATTATTTGATGCAGAACAAATGCGAGCCTTCCACGACCTTTATGTAAAAATTCTGGAAGGAATAGTTCGTTGTGAGGAAAACCTATGAATATAAAGCTGTCAGATCATTTTACATGCGGCAAACTGGTGTTATTTGCCTTGCCGACCATCGGTATGATTTTGGTGTCCACCACCTATGACCTTATTGATGGCTATTTTGTGTCCAATTATATCGGCAAGACTGCCTTCGCGGCCATAAATATCATCTATCCATATCTGCTGGCTATTATGGCTGTGGGAATGATGTTTGGCATGGGGGGAAGTGCCCTTATTGCCGCGGAACTGGGCAAGGGAAACAGAGAACTGGCCAACAGCTACTTTACCATGATTGTTAAGGCCGCCTTCGGTGCCGGAATTGTACTGGGTGGTGCTGGCTTCATCGCTTTGCCAACTGCATCAGGGCTGCTGGGTGCCACTGATGATTTGATGAACTATGGATTACCCTATGGCCGTATCCTGTTATGCTTTATGCCCATAACAATATTGAGTTACGCCTTTCAAAGCCTGCTGATTACCGCTGAAAAGCCTCAGTTTGGCTTGTATTTTTCCTTGATAAATATGATGTCAAATATTATTTTCGACTGGCTGTTTATTGTTTTTTTCGGCTGGGGAATGACAGGAGCCGCCTTAGCGACGGCCATAGGTATGTGTCTTAACTGTTTCCTGCCGCTTATCTATTTCCTGCGGGAAAATGATAGTCCATTGCGGCTGGTAAAAAGTGGCTGGGATATTAGAGCCTTGCGGGATGCCATGGTAAACGGTTCTTCAGAAATGGTAACCAATATTTCCACAGCATTGATTTTCATATTTTATAATATGCAGCTTATGCGGTTTATAGGTGAAGATGGGGTAGCGGCCTATGGAACGGTGCTGTTCGTTGAGGGAATTTTTGCCGCCATCTTCTATGGGCTGGCTATGGAGGCTACCTCGGTGGTGGGATATCATGCAGGAGCACAAAACTACGGGGAGCTCAAGAGTCTGCTAAAAAATGGCATTTTACTTAATTTAGGCTTTGGCGTGGTAATGTTTGGTTTGGCCCAATACTTTGCTCCGTGGGTGGCCAATATCTATTTAGGCTATGATGCCAAATTGTATGCCTTGGGGGTATATGCTCTTAGTATGTTCGCATTTGCCTTTATTTTACAAGGCTTCAACGAATATGCCTCTGCATATTTTACCGGCCTGGGCAATGGGCGGGTTTCGGCAGCCATAGCCTTTATACGCACCTTTGTACTACAATCTGTGGGGATTTTCGGCCTGCCAATGCTTCTTGGTGCTGATGGCCTTTGGTTTGCTCAAACCTTTGCCGAGGTGCTTTCTACCATAGTAGCAGTCGCTTTTTTGGTAAAATTCCGTCACGAATATATGGGATAGAATGGAGTATCATCGATATGAAAGATTTTTTTAGCTATTTGTCAGGTGGAAAAAAGAATAGTATTTTACATAAGATGATACGCATTCTTCTGGGCAGCAATCTGATTGTTATTATTGTTCTGGTAATAATTGCCTTTTACGGGCTGGGGTCAGCTCTGTACCAGGCTGAAGAAATGGGACATAAACTTGGTGAGGTGTCTTATCAGAATAGTTCTGAGCTTTTGGTAAAGCAACGGCAAGAGGAGCTAATGTACATTACCAGTGATAATGCTAAAATTATCAATTTGTACATGGTATCTAATATCTATGATGTGCAGGCTATTGCCCACGAGGCCAGTGAGCTTTATCGTCATTCAGGTTTATATCCGCCCCGGAATGTAGCTGTGCCCAATGCAGACGAATTTCAACCACTGAAAATTTATCTTCAGCACGGAACGGATGTTAATCCCGACAATTATCATCAGGAGATAACCTTAATGGCTAATATTGAGGGATTTTTTGTCCGTCTCATGGAAGTTAATGATATGGCAAAATCCTTTTTCATAACTTCTCACCATAATTATACCCTGTCCGTTGATGAACCCGATGATGTGGAGGGGAGCAAAGAAAGTATACCTGATGTTATATATAATGCCGTGGAGACTGATTGGTATAAGCAAGCGGTAGAACAAGGTAAACCTGTCTTTACTGATGTTAGAATGTTTTCATTTTCCAATGAGCCGGGTTTGTTTTGTGCCTGCCCATATTATGATGATAATAGTTCCTTGCTTGGTGTGGCTGCCATGGAGATTTCCCTGGAAAATATGCGAATCCTTGTAAAGGATACCAATCTGCCTAATGCCGGTTTTTGTTTTGTTTTAGATAAAAACGGGAGGGTTATTTTATCATCCCAAAGTGAGGCTTACCAAGCTGGTGAGGAAATGGAGCTGCCAGTAGATTTGAAGAAGGATATTCGCGTTGCGAATAACCAAGGCTTATCACAGATAGCTCAGAATATGACTTTGGGCCAAAAGGGAATTCAGCTGGCAGAAATAGATGGCGACGAATATTTTGTGGCCTATGCTCCAATTGAATGTACAGGCTGGAGCTTTGCTACGGTCTTTGCCAAGGATGATGTAATTGCTCCTGTAGAACAAAATAAAGAAACTATTGAACAGCTTACCACAGATCTAATGGATGATATGGAGAGAAATATAGATTCAATAGTTCTTTTTATGGTATTATCCATACTCTTCCTGCTCTTATTTGTCATAAAGATAGGACAAAAGGTGTCCGGAAGATTTGTTTCATCCATTCAGAAGCTGACCAATGGTGTTCGTGATCTCACCAAGCGGGCCATAGTCGGCACATTACACGCTTTTGGTGAATTGCCGGAGAAAGGTAATAAACGGTCAAATAACAGCTTTGCGCAGCGGGTGGAAATTCATTCCGGTGATGAAATTGAAGAATTGGCCAATTGTTTCAATATCATGACTGAAGAATTGGAAGGCTATATGAATACCCTTGTAGCTGAGACAGCGGAAAAGGAGCGTATTGCTACAGAGTTGACTCTGGCCCAGAATATACAAATGGGGGTATTACCACATAAATTCCCACCATTCCCGGAACATACTGAATTTACCCTCTACGCATCCATGCATTCGGCCAAAGAAGTTGGAGGCGATTTCTACGATTTCTACATGGTAGATGAACACCATTTGGCGATAACTATTGCTGATGTATCCGGTAAAGGAGTGGGAGCGGCTATGTTTATGGCCATATCAAAAACAATATTAAAGAACCTGCTTCTTACCCAAAAAAGTATGACATTATCCGATATTATGGGCTATGCCAATAACCAGCTTAATGAGGATAATGCTGCCAGAATGTTTGTAACGGTGTTCATGGGAGTTCTGGACATCAGGACGGGGTATTTTGAATACGTGAATGGAGGCCACAATCCATCGTTGATTTACGAAAAGGAAAAGAGCGCTTTCCGTTATCTTGATGTGGAATCCAATTTTGTTTTGGCCGGCCGTAAGAACTTTATCTATGAAAGTCAAGCAATTAACCTAAAACCGGGAGACAGCCTGTTTTTGTATACTGATGGTGTTACGGAGGCCATGAATGATAAAGAAGAGATGTACGGTGAAGCAAGGTTATTGTCTGACCTTAACGAATCCATAAACGCTAATGATCCTAAAGAGCTTCTGAAGGATATTAACAATGCTGTGACCAGCTTTGTGGGAGATACGGAACAGTCTGACGATATCACTATGCTGGGATTGACTTACTTAGGCCCGGCTGGGGGAGAATAAAAATTTATAACATCACCAAGGAATCTTCTCTGGTTAAAATACCGAGAAGATTCTTTTGATTTAATGGAAAATAAGCAGGTAAAACCCCCAAAAAAAGAGGAATATCAATAATTTTATCGAAGTTATTTAGAAGATATATGTAAAATTAGCTTTTGAATTTCTTACTTAATAGCATCAGTTTTTAGATGGACTGAACACGAATATACATGAAGCCTAGGGGCTTTTATATTTACTGTAAGTAAAATACTGCCGTAAATGGAAAGGGACATAAAATCATGAAAAGATATTTTTATATTGGTATAGCAGTAATAATGGTTCTGGCCCTCTGTATGGTTGGCTATGGTGCCTGGTTGAACTACAGTGACGAAAATCAAATTTCCAGACGAATGGATAATCGTATTTTACAGCTTTCTGCTGCCAAAGTAGCGTACCGGGATATACACCCTTCTGTTGAGCTACCGGCTGTACGTTTTAGTTCAGAAAGTATGACCGATGCAGTGGCCCTAACTGACGGGCGCATTATTGCCTGGAATGTAGAAAAAAATAAACAGGTACATAAGGGTGATATTTTGCTTTCGATGGCTAATGAGCAAATTCCTCTCAAAATACAACAAGCCAATAGTGCTGTTAGTCGGGCTGAAGCTTTATTGGCTCAGGCTTATAGTGCCTATCAACGTCAAGGAAGGCTCATAGCCAAAAATGCCACCTCCCAAGAAAAATATGAAGAAGCTCAATCACAATATCTGGCCGCCAAAGAGGCTCTTCAGGAAGCAGAATCCCAAAGAAATCAATTTTATGTTCAGGAAGGTTGGCTAAATGTAAAAGCTCCCGTTGACGGGGAACTGCTGCTTATTTACCATCAGGCAGGAGCATATGTGCAAGCCGGAACCCCGTTAGCCTTAGTGGGAAATTTTGACAGACTTAGCTTTTCTGTGAATCTTAGTGACAGTGAAATTCATCATTTAGACATTGGTGATAGTGCTTATCTGAAATTTCCTGCGCACTGGTCCATGAGTAAAGCCTATGATACTGATTATGGTCCCGGAAATAAAGGGGGAGATTCGGAAATAATATGTGTACTTAAAGGAATAGTTCCACCGCTTTCGGAACCTGCCAAGATACGGCGTACGGAATGGACAGTTGATAATCGTATAAGGTTGTTGGAGCCTCTGACCTATACTGGTGTGACCATGTACACCGGCAGAGCGCACCATTGTCTTACGGTGCCTTTGGAAGCAATGGTTGATCTTTCCCATGATAAAGTATATGTAGTTGATGAAGATGGAATCGCTCATTTCCGTACTGTAAAATGCGGATCTGATGATGGTAGATATATTGAAGTATTAGATGGTCTATCTGAGGGTGATATAGTTTTAGTTGGCAGTTTTGAAGGTATAACTGACGGAACCAGAGTTGATATAAATCTGCAAGGAGGGGAATAATATGGCTGAAATAAAAGGAAGTAAAGAAAAAAGCTCTATTTTCAGCAAAGAAGCCTTGGATAAGCTGCGTTCCCCGGAAAAACTTGACACAGTTTTACCGATTACAACCCCGATAGGCTGGATGGGCCTTGCAGGGGTAGCGGTTATGATGGTGGCAGTAGTAATATGGTCAATATTTGGCTCATTTACTGTCAAGGCTGAAGGTATGGGAATGATTATGGACTCCTCCGGTTTGTCAAAGGTTTCTTCTATTGCAGGTGGTCGCGTAGACAAGCTATACGTTCACTCTGGGGAGAAAATAAAAAAAGGAGAGCTGGTAGCTCACCTTGAGCTTCCTCAGGAAACCGCCGCCACTCGTATGGCCCAATATAGTCCGGAATTGGCATCCAGTAATCGGGATGCAGAAAACCGTGTGCACGAATTTGATTCCCGTCGCTATCAAAAGGAAGCAACAGAATATATCTACTCTCCATATAGTGGCACAGTTGATGAAATAATGGTGGAACAAGGTCATGTACTTGGCAGTGGAACTCCTATTATTACTGTGCGAAATGATGATGGACGAAATGAACTTAGTGGTATTATGTACGTTTCGGTAAATAAGGGAAAAAGCGTAAAGCCAGGGATGACTATCCAAATCGCTCCTGGCGGTGTAGATATTTCCCAATCAGGGTGCCTGCTAGGGACAGTTCGTTCAGTATCCCAATATCCTGTATCTGCTCAATCAATGCAAACTTCTCTGGGCAATGAGCAAGTGGTTCAAACTATCCTTCAGGCCCAGCAGGGTGCCGTAATGGAAGTAATATTTGATTTGGTAAAGGACCCTGGCTCTGAGTCAGGCTATCTATGGACTTCCTCTGTAGGGGAACACAAACCAATTACCGCTGGAAGTTTCTGTACTGGTACTATTATTATTGAGCGCCGTCCTCCTATTGAAAAAGTTTTTTATCGTTTGAGCCAATGGCTGAGAAATAGGTGATTATATGACATTGGAAAAAATTAAAGGGTTCTTTTCCAGTAGTCACAAACGCATAAAAGTACCTACTGTACTTCAGATGGAGGCTACAGAATGTGGTGCGGCAGCTCTGGCTATGGTTCTTGCCCACTATGGTTCCTGGATACCCTTGGAGAAACTACGAGCGGAATGTGGTGTAAATCGTGATGGTTCCAAAGCCAGCTGTGTTATCAAAGCTGCCAGAAACCGTAATTGTGAAGCCAATGGTTACCGTTGGACCACCAATGATATTTTAAAATTAGAATCCCAAAATATATTTCCATTGATAATTCATTGGGAATTTAATCATTTTGTGGTTTTGGAAGGAATAAAGGATGGAAAAGCCTATCTTAATGATCCTGCCATAGGACGGAGAACGGTTCCCCTGGATGAATTCCGTACGTCTTACACAGGTGTGTCTCTGCACATTGTTCCAAATGAGAATTTTCAAAAAGAAGGACATCGCTATAACGTATTCAAGGATATGTTCCATAAACTACTTGAGGACCGTTGGGCTATGACCTTTATTCTAATTTTAGAACTGTGTGCCATTATTCCAGGCTTGGCCAGCCCGGTTATGTCCCAGATTTTCCTTGATGATATTTTAACAAGGAAGCATCCGGAATGGATGACAAATTTCTGTATTGCCATAACCCTTTCCTTTATAGTATCCGGTATTATAACCTGGTTGCGAGCTGTAGTATTGACTTTGTGGCAACGCAAGCTGACATTGTCGGATTCATCCCGATATTTTTGGCATTT
>CACZYN010000009.1:20351-23380 GCA_902785445.1 uncultured Anaerovibrio sp. | reverse complement strand
GTGGAATAACTGCTGAACAGTTTAATAACCGCATGTTATTACGGGCAGCTATGCTGCGGCATGGATTTAGAGCCCTTGATACGGAATGGTGGCATTTCACCTTGAATAATGAGCCATACCCAGATACATATTTCACTTTCCCGGTGCGTAACCTGGGAAAATAAGATTCTCTGAAAAATATTACTAATTGCAAAGCTTTGGTGAGGTGGCAGACATTTCATCAAAGCTTTTTATTTTCTCTATTATATAAAAATTATCATAGTACATAGGCAAAATATGTATTTTTTGGTTGAGAAGAAAGAAAATATATATTAAAATGAATGAGTATTTATTCTTAATTTCAATAGAAAGTAGGTTAGTCTATGGCAGAATCTGTTTGGTCAATATTGCCTCCTATAATCACCATTGTGTTGGCACTGTTGACAAAAGAAGTGTATATGTCCTTGCTTATCGGCATTTTTTCCGGTGCTTTGCTCTTTACGGAGTTTAATGTACTGGAAGCCGTTATGACCATGTTTGATGTTTTGGCAGACAAGGTAGGCGGAAATGTAAATATCTTGGTGTTCCTGGTAATTTTGGGTATTATTGTGGCGGCCATTACCCGCTCCGGTGCTACTCGAGCCTATGGTGAATGGGCAGCAGAGAACATCAAGGGACGCCGCAGTGCAATGCTGCTGACCGCTATCCTTGGCATTGTTATCTTTATTGATGACTATTTTAACTGCCTTACTGTAGGTACTGTAATGCGTCCAATTACAGATAAATTTAAGATTTCCCGGGCCAAATTGGCCTATATCATTGATGCGACGGCAGCTCCTATTTGTATTTTGGCTCCTGTGTCCAGCTGGGCAGCGGCTGTTGGTTCCTCCTTGCCGGAGGGCAGTGAAATTGATGGCTTTGGCCTCTTTTTGCAGACCATACCTTTTAATCTTTATGCTCTGCTGACCATGGCGTTTATGCTGTTCATCATCGTTTCCCAACGGGATGTATTCTCCATGGCAGCCTACGTCAAGAAAAATCAGGATAACTTCATTGTTCCGAAAGAGTATCGGGATAGTGAGCAGGAAGGCCCTACCGGTAATGGCCGTATTATCGACCTTATTTTGCCTTTGATAGTTCTTATCGCAGGCTGTGTGTATGGTATGCTGTACACCGGTGGCATCAACGAGGGCAAGAGCATTGCTGATGCTTTTGCAGATTGCGATTCCTCCAAGGGGTTGGTATTTGGCTCTTTTATGGCCTTTGTATTTACCGCTCTGCTCTATTTGCCACGGAAGGTTATTTCCTTTAAGT
Organism: uncultured Anaerovibrio sp.; assembly: GCA_902785445.1. GTDB lineage: Bacteria > Bacillota > Negativicutes > Selenomonadales > Selenomonadaceae > Anaerovibrio. The sequence goes on along the minus strand of CACZYN010000009.1, from coordinate 22,087 downwards.
CTTTCTGTGAAACCTTTGTACAGGGCTTTAAAGCCATGACTCCAGCTAATCTTATTCTGTGCTTTGCTTGGACTCTGTCCGGTATTTGCAGTGACAAGTACCTGAATTTGGGTGGTTATGTAGGCATGTTGGTAAGTGCTCACACTGATGTGGTGATGTTCCTGCCGGTAATCTTCTTTGTAGTAGCTATTATTTTGGCGTTTGCCACTGGTACTTCCTGGGGTACCTTTGGTATTCTCATACCAATAGCTGTAGCTGTTATCGGCCCAAGTGATGTTAATATGCTGGCTATTACTGTAGCAGCTATTCTTTCCGGTGCTGTGGGCGGTGACCATGCTTCACCGATTTCCGATACTACTATTTTGGCTTCAGCGGGAGCCCAGTGCAGTCATCTGGACCATGTAGGCACTCAGATACCATATGTGCTGATTGTGGCCGGGGCCAGCTTTGTGGGCTACATTGTTGATGGTTATACCATGAATGGCTGGGCTGGTCTGGCAGCAGCTGCTGGAATTCTGGCTGTGGTTATGGTTGTTATCTGCGCCAAGGTTAAACCAGTGGATGTGGATCACTAAAAAATAAAATGATTTAGGGATATGATGAAGTGAAATACCTTCGTCATATCCTTTTTTATGTCTTGACATTACCAGCGTATTGATTTATTCTTAATTGGTTGTAAAAATACAATTTAAAGGAGATGGATGTGGTGATTGCCAAGGTTCGTCACAAGGTGAATTTTTATGACACAGATGCCATGGCGGTGGTGCATCATTCCAACTATATCCGGTGGTTTGAAATCGGCCGGGTGGAGTTTCTGCGGGCAGCAGGAATTACCCTAAACCAGCTTATGGAGGATGGGTATGTGTTCCCGATTACGGAGGTTAGTGCTAAATATGTGGCGTCAGCTTATTTTGATGATGAGCTGATAATTGAGACTATTCCCGAGGCTCTTACCAAGGTGAAAATGGCCTTTAAGTACCGTATATTGCGAGCTTCTGATGATACCCTGTTGGTGGAAGGGCGGACGCAAAATGTTTTCACAACCAAAGAGACTGGTAAAATTACTCGTTTACCGGACAAATATTATGATAAATTAAAGGTAATGCTGGCCCTGTAAGCCACTTGCCATTATGGAGGTTTTGTTGATGGAATGTGTTTTATATGTAATCGGTGCCATCGTGGCCCTTATTGTGCTGTTGGCCTTGTTTGCCAAGCTGTATATTTGTCAGGCTGGCCTGGAAAATGTTATTGCCAAGGTGGATAGCCGCAGTGCCTTCAAGGTTGATGAGCAGACGGAAACAAGTCTGACCTTCAGCACCGATGTTGAATTTGTGAATGAGGGCAAGCAGTGTGCTACTCTCATGGATTGCTTTGTTCGTCCTCAGCTGCCTTATGAACAGTATGATGGTTTGGAGACCAAGGGCCATGCTGAATTGCTGACAGCTCCTCGTGAGGACGACTATTTTGAGGCCTATATTCTTCAGCGGAAGGGCTATAAAGACAATCAGGACAGAGCGACCATTAAGGCTCAGGTGAAGCTTACGGCCCGGCATGGCATGAACATTAAGGAAGCTATTGCCAAGATGCCGGACTTCAATTTCCAGATTATTTGGCTGGAGACCGGTCGTCTGGAGGCTCATTACCGCCAGGTGCGGATTGAAGTTCCTGCTGCAGAGATTGCCGCTTTGGCGGGTACACAGCTTGTGGAAGAATAAGGAGATTTAGGCATGAGTAAT
>CACZYN010000009.1:0-20330 GCA_902785445.1 uncultured Anaerovibrio sp. | reverse complement strand
TTGATACGGTGGAGCGCTATACTAAGGGAAAAATTGGGGAAAACGATGTTATTTCTGTGGCCGAAAGTGTAGTGGCCATCACCCAGGGCCGGGCAGTTCGTCCGGAGGATTTGAAGATAACCAAGGTGGCAAAATTCTGTTGCCGGTTTATTCCGGACTATGGTTCTTTGGCCAGCCCTCATGGTATGCAATCCTTGATGGATGTTGAGGGCAAGTGGCGGGTTGCTGCGGCTTTGTTTGTGGGCTTTTTGGGCAAGATCGTTGGGTTAAATGGCCTGTTTTATAAGTGGGGTGGCGAGCAGACTGCACTTATTGATGATGTTACCGGTACCATGCCGCCTTTTGATAAGCACATTGTTTATGGTCCGAAGGATCCAAACAAGGTGGTAGAGCAGCTGAAGGAGCGTCTGGGTTGCTTTGGGGCATTGATAGCTGATGTTAACGATTTGAAACGTTCCCGGGTAGTAGGTGAGTCCAAGGGACTGGATGGCCAGAAGGCGGCCAACCTCCTGATTGATAACCCATTTGGTAACGCTTCCCAGAAGACACCAATTGTTATTATTAAAAATTTCAAACAGTATCAGCAGGGATGACCTCATCCGTCAGCCTACGGCTGTCACCTTCCCCCAAGGGGAAGGCTTAAATAAAAAGGGACTAGGTGCAACAGTCCCTTTTCTTGGCTTTGAAGATAAATTCTTTGGAGGTATATATGGCAAGAAAAAATGACCGCAAAAATGACGAATTGCGTAAATATAAAATTAATCGCTTTTTCCAGCAGCATCCTGCCGGATCAGCCATGATTGAGATGGGCAAGACCAAGGTTATTTGTGCTGCAACCATAGAGGAAAGAGTACCTAATTTCTTAAAGGGTACCGGAGAAGGCTGGCTAACTGCTGAGTATTCCCTGTTGCCAAGTGCAACTCATACCAGAACCTCCCGGGAAGCCGCCAGAGGTAAGCAGACTGGCCGTACTCAGGAAATTCAGCGCTTAATCGGACGCAGCCTGCGTTCCGTTTTGGATATGAAGGCTTTGGGTGAACGGACCATCATTATCGATTGTGATGTTATTCAGGCGGATGGTGGTACCCGTACAGCATCTATTACGGGAGCCTTTGTGGCTTTGGTGGAGGCCTGTGCCACCTTCTATGACCCGGAAAATGGCAAGCCATTCCCGGTAAAGGATTTTTTGGCAGCCATCAGTGTGGGTATTTCCACTGAGGATGAGCTGTTGTTGGATTTGGATTATGATGAAGATTCCAGCGGTGTAGTGGATATGAATGTGGTCAGAACCGGTGAAGGACATTTTGTGGAAATTCAGGGTACTGGAGAAGGCCGTCCGTTCAGCCGGGAAGAAATGAAAGAGCTTATTGCCTTGGCGGAAAAGGGCATTGATGAGCTGATTTCTTATGAAAAGGATATTTTGGGCAACGAATTGGTCTGGAAGGTGGGCCGGGAATGATTAAGAAGATTGTTATTGCCACCAAGAATAAAGGGAAAATCCGGGAAATGCAGGATGCCTTTACGGAATTGCCAGTGGAACTGTTATCCTTGGGAGACTTGGAAAAGGATATTCCTGAGGCAGTAGAGGATGGGGATACCTTTAAAGAAAATTCCTTGAAAAAAGCTATGCATTATCAAAAATATACCGGTGTGGCCTGCTTGGCTGATGATTCTGGTTTAGAAGTAGATGTGCTGGGAGGAGCTCCTGGTGTGTATTCGGCCAGATTTGCCGGTGAAAAGGCCAATGATGCAGATAACAATGCCAAATTGCAGGCAGAATTGCAAAAGCATGGTGTTAACAGCTCTCCGGCAGCTTACCAGTGTGCCTTGACCTTTGTGGATGTAAATGACACTGTTTTGCAAAGTCAGGGATTTTGCCGGGGGGAAATCCGTAAGGAAGCTAAGGGCAATGGTGGCTTTGGTTATGACCCGTATTTTTATATCGGGAGTAAATCTATGGCGGAGATGACCCTGGAAGAAAAGGATGCTGTAAGTCATCGAGGGGAAGCACTGCGAAAGATGGCTGTGCTGCTGAAGGAGTATCTGCAATGAGAATCGGGATAATGAGTGATAGTCACGGTAACACCATGGCGGTGGATCAGGCCATAGAAAAGGCCGGTGAAGTGGATTTGTGGCTTCACGCCGGAGATTTAATCCAGGATGCAGAATATCTTGCCATGGTTACGGATAAGGAAGTTATCAATGTGGCGGGAAATTGTGACTGGCCCCAGGGTCGTGTGCCGGATGAACGGATGATTGAGTTAGGAGGACATAAGATTTTCCTATCCCACGGGCATAATTATGGTGTAAAACGGGGCAGCGAAAATTTTACCCGAGCAGCTATTGCCCAGGGGGCCGATATCGCTGTATATGGTCATTCCCACGTGGCAGAAATCAAAGAACAGGATATTTGTCTGACGATTAATCCTGGCAGTATTTCTTATCCCCGGGATGGAGCAGGGCAATCCTTCATGGTGTTAAATATTTCACAAAATAAATTAGATGTGGAGCATTTTCATCTTTGAGATATTCAAACAGCCGAATGAGATACTATGGTTATCTCGTAAGGCTGTTTTTTGTTGCAGAACCTTTATTTATCACACATATATCCATAAATAATAATTAAAAATCAAGGTATGCGCGATAAAAATGGCTTATTATTGAATTGCTGTTATTTATTGAATAAAAATTGCGAATGGCATTCACTTTTTTATTCGCAAACCCTTGTAGTTATTGTGTTGAAAGCAAATATAAAATGTGATAAGATATATTGTGTATGCGAGTGTATAATTATATTTAGGGAGGGTTTATTTTGCGTACGATCAATGTTGAACAGATCACTGAAGAAGTAGCGCAGATGTGTAAGGAAGCTGCCTACTATTTGCCTCAGGATGTGTATGAAGCTCTCAAAAAGGGGCGTGAGACTGAAGAGTCTCCAGTTGGTCAGGTAGTACTTGACCAGATTATTCGCAACTCCGAGATAGCCAGAGAAGAAGATCGTCCTATTTGCCAGGATACTGGTATGACCATTATTTTCCTGGAGGTTGGTCAGGATCTGCACATCGAAGGTGGCGATTTGACTGAAGCAATCAACGCTGGCGTTGCTAAGGGCTATACTGAGGGTTATCTCCGTAAGTCTGTTGTTGCTGAGCCGTTATTTGACCGCAAAAACACTCAGAACAATACTCCAGCAATTATTTATACCAAAATCGTTCCAGGTGACAAGCTGAAGATTGAGCTGACCTGTAAGGGATTCGGTTCTGAGAACAAGGGCGGTATCAAGATGTTGGTACCAGCTGATGGCGTTGAAGGTGTTAAGAAGGCTGTATTGGATATTATCCAGCATGCAAGCTGTAACCCATGCCCACCAATGGTAGTTGGTGTTGGTATCGGCGGTACCATGGATCAGGCTGCTTACCTGTCCAAGCGCGCTTTGATGCGTAAAATCACTGAGCGTAATGCTCATCCTGATTACGCTGCTCTGGAAAATGAGCTCCTTGAAATGATTAATAAGACCGGTATTGGCCCACAGCTGGGTGGTACTACATCTGCTTTGGCTGTAAACATCGAGTGGGGTCCTACTCATATTGCTGGCTTGCCAGTAGCAGTTACTATTTGCTGCCATGCATGCCGTCATTCTCACCGTGTTCTTTAATTTAGGAGGTTTAGATAATGGCTGAAACAATTCGTATAACTACTCCTCTGAAAGAGGAGGATTCCCGCAAGCTGCGCGCCGGCGACAGTGTGCTTATCACTGGAACTATCTACAGTGCTCGCGATGCGGCACACAAGGTTATGACTGAGGCGTTGGCTCGTGGCGAAAAGCTGCCTATCGATTGGCATGACCAGATCGTTTATTACCTTGGACCAACTCCGGCAAAACCAGGTGATCCTATCGGATCCTGCGGTCCTACCACTGCCGGTCGTATGGATGCTTATACTCCTACCATGCTGGATCAGGGTATTAAGGGCATGATCGGTAAAGGCTCCCGGGCTCCTGAAGTTGTAGAGTCCATGAAGAAGAACGGTGTTACTTATTTTGCTGCTGTTGGCGGTGCTGCTGCCCTCATTGCAAAATCTGTTAAGAAGTATACCGTTATTGCGTATCCTGAGTTGGGCCCAGAGGCATTGGCTGCTCTGGAAGTAGTAGACTTCCCAGCAATCGTTGTAATCGATTCTGAGGGTAATGACTATTACGAGATTGGTCAGAAACCATATCGTAAGTTATGATAAAAATACTTTCCGGTGTGAAAGAAAATGTTTAGGAGGTCAAGAATGATTAACGTATCTTTTTATCTTCGTCGACTGCATTCCCTTTGCGGACTTGTACTGCTCGGCGGTGTGCTGATTGAGCATTTGTTGACAAATGCTTCAGCAATGGGCGGCCCAGAAGTGTTCAACAACGGTCTGGCTATGATGGAGCAGATTCCACAGCCTATTTTCCTGGGTATTGAAATCTGCCTCTATGCGGTACCTATTTTGTTCCATGGTATTTATGGTATTTTCATCGCTTTGGATGCCAAGAACAATCCTACCGATTATGGCTATTCCCGTAACTGGAAGTTCGCTCTCCAGAGATGGACTGCTTGGTACATGGTAGCATTCCTCATCTGGCATGTGGGCTATCTGCGTATCTATACCAAGGGTATCTTGGGCCAGCATATCAGCTATGACTTGGTTCAGACCACTTTGGCAAATCCAGTGGTATTTGTACTTTATGCTCTCGGTATGTTTGCTGCTATTTTCCATTTCTGCAATGGTATCACAACCTTCTGCATGACCTGGGGTATCACTAAGGGCCCTCGTTCTCAGTGTGTTGTGGACAAGATGGCTATGGGCCTGTGCGCTCTGATGTGCCTCTTCACTTTGGCATTTATGTCTTCTTACTTCATGTAAGACTGTCGTAGTAGTAAAGTTTTGTATATAAGGAGAGAACCTACGTGGCTAAAAATAAGATTATTGTAGTAGGTGGCGGCTTGTCAGGCTTGATGGCTACCCTTAAGATTTGTGAAGCTGGCGGCGAAGTAGATTTATTCTCTTACTGTCCAGTAAAGCGTTCTCACTCCCTCTGTGCCCAGGGCGGTATTAATGCCTGCATGGACACCAAGGGTGAGCACGATTCCATTTATGAGCATTTTGATGATACCGTATACGGTGGTGACTTCCTGGCTGACCAGTTGGCTGTAAAGGGCATGGTTGAGGCTGCACCTAAGCTCATAAAGATGTTTGACCGTATGGGTGTACCTTTCACCCGTACTCCAGAGGGCGTACTTGACCTTCGTAACTTCGGTGGACAGAAGAATAAGCGTACTTGCTTTGCTGGTTCCACTACTGGTCAGCAGCTCCTCTATGCTCTTGACGAGCAGGTTCGTCGCTGGGAAGTTAAGGGCGGCGTAACTAAGTACGAGTTCTGGGAATTCGTAAAGATTTTCAAGGACAAGAACGGTGTTTGCCGTGGTATTATTGCCCAGAGCATGAATTCCATGGAAATCAAAGCCTTCAAGGCTGATGTTGTTATTTTGGCAACTGGTGGCCCTGGTCAGGTATTTGGCCGTTGTACTGCTTCCACTATTTGTAATGGTTCTGCAGTTTCTGCAGTTTATCAGCAGGGTGCAAAGATTGCTAACCCTGAGTTCATTCAGATTCATCCAACCGCTATCCCAGGCTCCGATAAGAACCGTCTGATGTCCGAGGCTTGCCGCGGTGAGGGTGGTCGTGTATGGGTTTACAGAGATGGTAAGCCTTGGTACTTCCTGGAGGATATGTACCCAGCTTATGGTAACCTGGTTCCTCGTGATGTTGCTTCCCGTGCTATTTTCAAGGTATGCGTTCACATGGATCTCGGTATTAACCATGACCGTCGTGTATACCTCGATCTGTCCCACATTCCTGCCGAATATTTGGAGCGTAAGCTGGGCGGTATCATCGAGATTTACACTGAGTTCGTTGGTAAGGACCCTCGTAAGGTTCCAATGGAGATTTTCCCTTCCGTTCATTACTCCATGGGCGGTATCTATGTAGATAGAAAGCATTTCACCAACATCCCTGGCCTCATGGCTTCTGGTGAGTGCGACCATCAGTATCACGGTGCAAACCGTCTTGGTGCTAACTCCCTGTTGTCCGCTGCTTATTCCGGAACCGTTTCCGGTCCAGAGGCTATGAAGTGGGCTAAGGAAAATGTTTCCAAGCTGTGCGAAATCACCGATGCTGAAATCGAAGCAGCTCGCAAGGAAGTTCAGGATGAGTATGACAAGATTCGCCAGATGAATGGTCCTGAGAATGCTCACAAGCTCCATCAGGAAATGGGCGAAATCATGTATGAGTATGTATCCATCGAGCGCGATAACAAGGGCTTGGATATCTGCCTGGAGAAGCTGAAGGATATCCTGAAGCGTTGGGATAACATCGGTGTAACCGACCATGGCAACTGGGCTAACCAGGAAGCTATGTTTGTTCGCCAGCTCCGCAACATGATTATCTATGCTATGGCTATCACCAAGTCTGCTCGTTGCCGTGATGAGTCCCGTGGTGCCCATGCAAAGATTATGCTGGATGATAACGGCAACCGTATCGAGAAGGACGGCGAGCTGGTATTCTATCCTCGTAATGATGAGAAGTTCATGTTTACATCCGTTGTAAGCTTTGATGCAGCAACTGAGGAACCAGTAGTAACCTATGAGGAGTTTGAGCACTCCCTCATTAAGGCACGTCCTCGTAACTACGCTGTTGCAAAGAAAGAGTAATAGGGGGATAAAATAGAATGGCAGAACAGAAGAAAACAGTTAAGTTTATAATTGAGCGTCAGGACAGCCCTACCAGCACACCTTACACTCAGGAGTTCGAAATTCCATATCGTCCTGCTCTGAATGTAGTAGCTTCTTTGATGGAAATTCAGAAGAACCCTGTAACCACTGATGGCAAGAAGGTTGCTCCTGTAGTTTGGGAGTGCAACTGCCTGGAGAAGGTTTGCGGTGCTTGTATGATGGTTATTAATGGTAAGGCTCAGCAGGCTTGCTGCGCTCTGATTGACAATTTGGAGCAGCCAATTCGCTTGCAGCCAGCCAGAACTTTCCCTGTAATTCGTGACCTCCATGTGGACCGTTCTGTAATGTTCGAGTCCTTGAAGCGCGTACAGGCTTGGGTTGAGGTTGATGGTTCTTGGGAAGTTAAGGATGCTCCTATCCAGAATCCTTACACTGCAACCACTGCATATGAGATTTCTCACTGCATGACTTGCGGTTGCTGCTTGGAGGCTTGCCCTAATGTTGGACCTCAGTCCGACTTTATCGGTGCTTCTCCATCCGTTCAGGCTTACTTGTTCAATCTCCATCCACTTGGAAAGTTCGACAAGGAAAAGCGCCTGGAGGCTCTTATGGGCAAGGGCGGTATTACCAGCTGCGGTAATTCCCAGAACTGCGTAGAGGTTTGCCCTAAGAATATCAAGCTGACTACTTATCTTGCACAGCTTAACCGCGATGTAAATAAGCAGGCACTGAAGAACATTTTCAATAAATAATTAGATATTTGTTGAGTTTTGAGGGACTGCCCCGTTGATGTTTATCAATGGAGCAGTCCTTTTTATATGGGTTTTATTTTTTGCAGGGAATTCTACGGATTTTGTCGTAATATTGGGGTATTGGAGGTGTTTTTATGTCATTTTTAGGTGCCTGTGTTGTTCCTCATCCGCCACTTATAATACCGGAGATTGGTCGGGGTGAGGAAAAGGGAATTAGTGCTACCATAGAAGCCTACGAGACTACGGCTAAATGGCTAGTGGATAAAGAGCCGGATTTGGTAATTATTACCAGTCCCCATGCCACTATGTATGCGGATTATCTGCAAATATCATCAGGAGCATCGGCCAAGGGCAGCTTTGCCAATTTTGGCCACCCGGAGTTGGCCTTCGAGGTGGAATATGATGAGGAGTTCGTTCGGCAGGTGGAGCAATCTGCCGAGGAAATAGAATTAGCTACTGGTACTTTGGGGCGGCAAAATCATGATTTGGATCACGGTACCATGATACCCCTGTATTTTTTGCAGCGGGCGGGCTATACAGGCAAGATAGTACGGATTGGCTTGTCAGGATTATCCTATGTACACCATTACGCCTTGGGAGTGTTATTGCGGGAAACAGCGGATAAACTTAATAGACGAATGATGCTGGTGGCTAGCGGGGATTTATCTCATAAGCTTAAAAAGGATGGTCCTTATGGCTTTGCTGCGGAGGGTCCGGTATTTGATCAACGGATGGCGGACTGCTTTAGAGCAGGTGATTTTTTGCAATTGCTGACGACACCGGCAAAACTTGCCGAAGATGCTGCTGAGTGCGGCCTGCGTTCCTTCTGGATAATGGCTGGTGCCTTTGACTGTTTGGATGTGGAGCCAAAGCTGCTGTCCTGTGAGGGACCCTTTGGTGTGGGCTATGGGGTGGCCCAGTTTACACCTGGAGAAAAGAATGAAGTACGTAACATCGGGGAGCAGGCCGTGGAATGCCATAAGAAAGCCATGGCAGAGCGACGGGCCAAGGAAGATGCTTACCTTAGGCTAGCCCGTCATAGTTTGGAAAGCTATGTGCGGGATGGTAAACGGTTGGCATTACCGATAGATTTACCGTCTGAATTGTTAAACACCCGGGCGGGGGCCTTTGTGTCGATAAAAAAAGCCGGGCAGCTCCGGGGCTGTATTGGTACTATATTACCGGTACGGGACAGCTTGGCGGCAGAGATAATTGCCAATGCGGTGGCGGCTGGTACAGAGGATCCGCGCTTTCCAGCTGTAACTGCCGATGAGCTGGATGATTTGGTTTATGATGTGGATGTATTATCGGAGCCGGAACCAATAGAAGGTCCAAACCAGTTGGATGTGAAACGGTATGGCGTAATTGTTTCCAGTGCGGACGGTCATCGCCGGGGGCTGTTGCTGCCGGACTTAGAAGGAATTGATACCGTTGAGGAGCAGATTTCCATTGCCCGGCGCAAGGGAGGTATATCTCCCGATGAAAAGATTAAGCTGCAACGCTTTGAGGTAACCCGTCATGAATAAGGAACAGCAAACTGTACAATGTGGCCTTTGCCCCCATAATTGTACTTTGAAAAGTGGTCAGACGGGCCTTTGTGGTACCAGAAGAAATGTGGATGGGGAGATAAGTAGTATTTCCTATGGTCAGGTTACTTCTCTGGCCCTTGACCCCATCGAAAAAAAGCCTTTGTATCATTTTTATCCCGGAAGCGCAATTTTATCTCTGGGTAGTTTTGGCTGCAATATGAAATGTCCCTTTTGTCAAAATCATAGTATATCCCAGCAGGGGATTAAGATGTCCCAGGGCTATGTTGCACCACCGGACTTGGTGGATATTGCCCGTAAAGCTACAAAGGATGCGGGGAGTATTGGTGTGGCCTTTACCTATAATGAGCCACTGCTCAGCTATGAGTACCTGCTGGATGTGGCACCAATGCTAAAAGAGGCGGGACAACGGGTGGTGCTGGTGACCAATGGCCAGATCATGCCAGAGCCTTTGGAGAAGTTACTACCCTATGTGGATGCCATGAATATTGATTTAAAAACTTTTTCCCCGGAAGGCTACATATGGCTGGGTGGGGACTTGGCAACGGTGCAGAAAACTATCCAGAGGGCCGTGGAGGCGGGGGTTCACGTGGAGGTAACTACACTGGTTATCCCAGATTTTAATGATGAACCGGCCATGATGGAGGAGGAAGCCCAGTGGCTGGCCAAGATCAAGAAGGATGTGCCACTACATCTGTCCCGCTATTTCCCACGCTATAAATGGCACGCTGAGGCTACGCCGATAAGTACCTTGGAAAATTTACAGTCCATTGCCCGCAAATATTTGGATTATGTGTATTTAGGAAATGTGTAGTTTGGAAAAATTTGAACAATTGCGTTATAATACTTAGGTGTATTATGAATGTGGAGTGATTGGATGACCTTATTTGATGCCTTCTTTATGGGCTGGCAGCAGGATATAAAAATTGCACTTTTACCACCCTTGGTTTGTGCTTTGTTTCGTTTGGTCTTTATTACCTATTTTGGCCCTAAAAAACTATCTCAGTGGGGGCGGGAAAAGCTCTATCATTGCTTTCGCTATGGCTTTTGGTGGGGGATGGATTTTAATGCCTATGCCTATCTCGTACCACTGGTGGCGGTGAGCATTCCCGGGGCCTTTTTGGTGGATTATTTCGCAGTGGGTGACAAGGTACGGCTAGTGGGTATTACCCTGTATTTGGTAGTACTCTACGTACTGTTTTGGACCAAGATGATTTTCTACTACCACTATCAAGATATCATTAACAACAATATCCTTTTTGGCCGTAATGCGGACAAGGGAAATTTGGCCGATATATTTTTTAACCAAAATCATGGTGCTTGGATATTGTTGAGCTTTATCCCCTATATTGCTTTTTGTTGGTGGAGTGGCAGTTTACTGTTGGGGCTTCCTTGTGTTGGTTTTGTTGCCTTGGATAATGAATATGCCCAGTATGTGGTTAACACGCTGATGTTTTTGTTTTCCATTGCCTTGTTTTATTGGTTCCGTTTCGGGGGGACTTTCCGGCATAGGGACAAACCGGAGTGGGATGAGGTGCCACCGATAGTCAAGGAAGATGTATTTTTGGGCAAGGCCACGGTGGATGACCTAATTGCTTTGGAAATTGTTTTAAAGCATCCGGTTCCGGCTTTTGTTAGCAAGAGCGACGAAGAGGCTGTGAAAAGCATCCAGACGATTTGTCCCTCCTTCGTCGGGGCAGGGGATAACCCGCTATTTCATTTTAAGCGGACCGCTCAGGGAGCAAAAATCAACAAGCCTAAGCATATTTTCTGGCTATTGGGCGAAAGTCAGTGTCAGGCACCCTTTGACAGGGTTTATGATAAATTGCATTTGATGGATGCCAGCAAGATTTTCCAGCAGGAAAAAGGAACGGTAACCATCAGTAATTTCCAGCCAGCCGGGATGATTTCCCAAACGGCACTGGGAAGTATTTTGCTGGGACTCTATGATTGTGATTTGGAGCTAAATGAAAACAAGTCCATTTGGAGTTGTGACATAAATAAGATTCCTACGTCCTTGGCAGGACAGCTAAAAAAGCTGGGCTATCACACTAGCTTTTGGTATGGGGGCAGTCTGAACTGGGGCAGCCTGATGCACTTTGTTCCGGCAGTGGGCTTTGATGAGGTTTATGGAGGCCCGGATTTTTGCCCGCCTGGCTCACCGCAGACCTGGCTGGGAGTCTATGATCATATCTTTTTGAACAGTGTGGCAGAGCATATTAAGAATAATCAAAATACTGAACCGGAATTTCATTTTGTTTATACTACATCCAATCATGGGCCTTATAACCTGCCTTATCACGAATATGGCCTGAATATCGACGACATGATGCCAGAAATGCCAGAAAGCTTGCGCCGGGATGAGATGGAAGCCCGGCGGTTTATGGGCGTGTGCTATGCGGATCGGTGCCTGATGAATTTTGTTCGGGAGATGCAGAAACAATATCCGGACAGCCTATTTATTGTAACTGGCGACCATTCGGCGGCAGTTTTGCCTTTTGATAAAGGTGTATTGCCTAGAAGTGAGCAGACCATTCGGGAAAATATGCTGACGGCTTTTTATATGCATCATCCGGATTTGACTGCTGATATGCTGGGGAACAATATACTGGGTGAACATCAGAATATTTTGCCGACCCTTATGGAACTTATTGCGCCGGCAGGCTTTGAGTATTATAGCCTTAAGCCGTCTCTCATGGAAAATATAAATCATGTGGTTACTCCTTATAGCTGGATGACCAAAGATAAAATTGGCTATTACAAGTATAAAATCCGTCAACAACTCATGGAGTCTGCAGAACCAATAGATACTGAATCCAATATTGAAGAATATACTGCAGAACGAGCCGCTTTACAGGACATCACTGGCTGGTTGGTTCGTAATGGGGAAATGATACAATAGATTTGAAAAATATAGCGATATATAGTAAAATAATGGGGCTGTATAGTTTATTAGTGAGGGATAGAATTGTCTAGCAATATGTTTGATATAATAAAAGCTGATTTGGCAGATTTGGAGCTGGCTTTGCAGGCTGCTGTTAAATCTCCCGTGGATACCATCACGGAAATCGGCAATCACCTAATTAAATCTGGTGGCAAGCGACTGCGCCCCGCATTGTATTTTTTGGCTGCCCATTGCGGACAGAATTATAATCGAGATCGGGTAATGCCCTTGGCGGTAGCTTTGGAGTTAATCCACATGGCCTCTTTGGTACATGATGATGTGCTGGATAGTGCTACTACCAGACGTGGCAGCGAAACGGCCAATGCCAAGTGGGGTAATCAGCTGGCAATTTTAGCCGGGGATTATCTGTTCGCCAAGGCCTTTGCACTGGTAGCCGAGCATAATTATGGAAGCCGGGTGGAGCTGCAGCTGTCACGGTTGCTCACGGATTTAAGTGCCGGAGAATTAATTCAAAATAAAGAAATATATAAGGCCTCCTGCGATACGGAGGAGTATTTTGAGCGCATTGCCATGAAAACGGCTAATTTCCTGGCCATTAGCTGTCAGTTAGGGGGCGACGTGGCTGGACTTTCTGAGCCTGAAATTCAGGCATTGTATGATTATGGCTATTCGGTGGGAATGGCATTTCAGTTGACCGATGATTTACTGGACCTTACAGGGGATACCAAGACCATTGGTAAACCGGCGGGAAATGATATTTTACAGGGAATTATTACATTGCCAGCCATAAGGGCCTTGGAGGTTAGTCCAGACAGAGCGGAGCTTCTGGATATAGTTACTAATCGGAACATGACCGCAGACATGCTTGGACGGGCCCTGGATTTGGTAAAAGCAACTGATGGAATTGAGTTTACCAAGGCAAAGGTTGATGAGTACCTGACCAGAGCCAAGGAGGTATTGCCAGCTAGTATACCGAGTGAAATAACTAGCTCCTATCATATGGCGGCAGACTTTATTGGTGGACGAAATTTTTAAGCAGATGTATTGAAGTGGAGGCATAGCATGTTTGGTATGGGTGGATTTGAGCTTGTTGTTGTGTTGATTATTGCGCTCATTGTCTTTGGTCCAGGAAAATTGCCGGAGATTGGTCGGGGACTGGGCAAAACCATACGGGAATTTCGCCGGGTGTCCAGCGGTATCATGGATGAGCCAGCATCGACTTCCAATGGGCAAATAGCTCAAAAGTCAGAGGATGTTCAAGCCAGTGATAGAATGGAAAACATAACTGAAGAGGCAGAAAAAATAGAAGTCAAGGATGACAAATAAAGGTGATTTAGGTAGGGGCTGGCGCAGGTCAGCTCTTTTTGTTATTTGCCCCACACCTTAGTATTTAGTATAATGATAGAGTATATTTACTGTTTGGGAGGTTGCAGAATGTTTGGTTTAAGTGGTTGGGAGCTAATTTTAATTTTGATTATCGGTTTGGTTATATTTGGACCAGGTAGATTACCAGATTTAGGCAAGGCCTTTGGCAAGAGTATTCGGGAGTTTAAATCGGCTGAAAAGGGTATTGATGCTCAAGATACCATTGAAGCTGCTGAAACAAAAGATAAATCCAAGGATGAAGCGTGATTATGCAAGAGGACGATTGGGAAAAATACAAGGATATGACTGCTGAAGAAATTTTGGCGGCCCAGACTCCTACTATAGAGGATGAACCAGAAGAATCAGCTGCGGAAGAGCCACCTAAAGCGGATTCTGCGCAATCTGGTAAAAAGCCTGCTAAAAAGGCTGATAAGGAAGAAACAAGTGAGGATCATTCAGCAGATGAGGATGAGGGGATGTCGGTGATTGAACACCTGACAGAACTTAGAACCAGACTTATCCGCAGTATCATTGCTATACTGGTTTGTAGCTGTATTACCTACGGTTTTGATGAAATAATAATGGATTTTTTGATGGCTCCGGCGGGAAAACTGTATTTTATGCAGCCTGGTGAAGCCTTCTTTTCCTATGCCAAGGTGGTAGTTTTTTCGGGATTTTTATTGGCAACGCCGGTGGTGTTTTATCAGATGTGGCGTTTTTTTGTCCCGGCCTTTACTCCCCGGGAACGGTTAATTTTAGGGATATTGGTGCCTAGTTCGGTATTGCTTTTTTATTTGGGATTGGCGTTTTCCTTTTTCCTGATTGTGCCATTAGGTATTAAGTTTTTTATGGGAATGGGATCAGAGGATTTAACCCCGTTATTTTCCGTAGAAAAATATCTGGATTTTATTATTACCTTTTTGCTCCCCTTTGGCTTGGCCTTTGAATTACCAATTATAATTATTATCATGGCTCAGCTGAGAATAGTAACCTCACAGGTTCTGAGAAAGTATTTTAAATATGTTTTTTTCTTTTCTTTTGTAATAGGTGCTTTGTTGACTCCGCCGGATGTTATTTCCCAGGTAACCCTGGCGCTGCCATTGACGGCCCTGTACGGATTAAGTTATTTAGTGGTTAGATTTATACTGAGAAAATAGGAGGACTTTATGGCCTTTAAAGATTTACGGGAATTTATTGATGAGTTGGAAAGTCGCGGACTGCTGAAGCGGATTACCACCGAGGTAGACTGTGAGCTGGAAATCACAGAGATAACGGACCGGGTTTCCAAAATGGAAGGCGAGAAAAATGTGGCATTGCTCTTTGAAAATGTTAAGGGCTATGATATGCCAGTGCTGATGAATGCCTTCGGCAGCATGGAACGTATGGCCATTGCTTTTGGGGTAGAAAAACTGGATGACATTGGCGATGAGCTGCGGGAAATTTTGCGACTTCCATACATTTCCTTAGCTCATAAGACGGATTTGTTATCCATTATTCCTACGGCCAAGAAGGCCATTAACTTCCCTAAATACGTGAAAAAGGCCCCTTGTCAGGAAGTGGTGATTACTGATAATCCGTCCTTGGACAAGTTCCCTATATTAAAGTGCTGGCCTCAGGATGGCGGCCGGTTTATTACGTTGCCATTGGTGTTTACTCGCAATCCTAATACCGGTAAGCGTAATGTAGGTATGTACCGTCTGCAAAAGTATGACAGTAATACCACCGGTATGCATTGGCATATTCACAAAAATGGTGCGGATAACTATCGGGATACCAAGGCCAAAGGCGCTCAGCGCATGGAGGTGGCAGTAGCCATCGGTACAGATCCGGTGGTAACCTATGCGGCTACAGCTCCGTTGCCACGGGATATTGATGAAATGGTCTTTGCGGGCTTCCTGCGGCATAAGAGTGTGGAAATGGTTAAATGCAAGACGGTGGATGTGGAAGTGCCAGCCCACGCAGAAATTATTTTGGAAGGTTATGTGGATGTGGATGAAAAACGCTGGGAGGGTCCATTTGGGGATCATACAGGCTATTATTCCCTGGCGGATTATTACCCGGTATTCCATATTACCTGCATAACCCATAGAAAGAACCCTATTTATCCATCAACTATTGTGGGTAAACCACCAATGGAGGACTGTTTCCTGGCTAAGGCTACCGAGCGTATTTTCCTTCCTTTGTTGCAGCAGATGATTCCGGAGGTAGTGGATATTAATATGCCTTTGGAGGGCGTATTCCACGATTGTATTTTTGTGTCAATAAAAAAGACCTATCCAATGCAGGCCAAGAAGGTAATGAATGCCTTGTGGGGCATGGGGCAGATGATGTTCATCAAGATGATAATTGTGGTGGATGCCCATGTGGATGTGCAAAATCCAAAGGAAGTTTGGTGGCGGGTATTCAATAATATCGATGCCAAGCGGGACCTTGTCATGGTGGAAGGACCACTGGATGTGCTGGATCATTCCTCCCCAATGGCTAAATGGGGTACCAAGGTAGGTATCGATGCCACTAAGTCCTGGCCGGAGGAAGGACATACCCGGGAATGGCCGGATGAGATTGTCATGACCCAGGACATTAAGGATATGGTGGATGCAAAGTGGAAGGAGCTTGGTCTTGACTAATTCCTTTTGGCAGAAAATAGATGCTCATTTAAACAATGTGGCCTTTTATCAGACGGTGTTTTCCCTGCCCTTTGCCTATATGGCAGCTTTTTTGGCAGCGGATGGTCATCCGGATATGTGGATCATGTTTTGGATTACCATGACCATTGTGGCGGCCCGTAGTGCAGCCTTGGCCTTGGATAATCTTATCGATTTAAAATATGATGTGGATCAGCCCAGGTTTGAGGGACGGCCAATGGTGGCCGGACGGCTGAATAAAAAGGATGTATATATCCTTATAGCAATTTGTTTTGTAGTCCTCATCGGTTCTGTGTTACAATTGGATCCGATTTGCATAAAGTTATTACCTATAGCGGCTCTGCCTTTTATCGTATATCCTTACATGAAACGTATAACATGTTTTTGTCATTACGTTTGCGGCATCGCTGTGGCCATGGCTCCTGCTGGGGGCTGGGTGGCGGTTACCGGGGAGATTTCCTGGCCAATGATTGTCCTGTGTGTAGCTGTAGCTCTTTGGATTGGGGGCTTTGATGTAGTGTACGGAGCTCAGGATGAGAAGTTTGATAAGGAGCATGGATTGCATTCTATGGCTACGGTCTTGGGAGCAGATGGAGCTCTGCTGTTGGCGAAGATTACCCATGTGGTTACCTTGATTGTATTTGTCTATTTAGGCAGTTTATTCAATTTAGGAGTTATTTATTATGTGGGGGTGTTGGTTTCGGCTGTTGTGCTTATTTACCAGCATCGAATTATCCATATCAAAGGCTTTGGGGCCTTTACCCGGGAATACTACATGCGCAACGGCATTGTGTCCGTAGCAATATTTTTGTTTACTTTGGCAAGTGTATATATGAAATAAGAAAGCCTTCTCCTTTGGAGAAGCACCCAAGGGTACTAGGAGCAAAGCTCCGTCGGTGTCAGCGTAGCTGACGGATGAGGTTCGAGTTGGAGGTAAGTTATGACGGCAAGGTTATTGGAAGGTAAGTTTTTTGCGGCAAAGCTTCGGGAAGAAGCTGGGAAACGGGCAGAAGCACTAAAGGATAAATACGGTATCACTCCAGGCTTGGCAGTAATTATCGTGGGAGAGAATCCTGCGTCTCAGGTTTATGTTCGCAACAAGCACAAGGCTTGTACGGAGTTGGGGTTTTATTCCGAGGGTATTGAATTGTCGGAAAACACCACCAGAGAAGAGCTGTTGGCAGAGATCCAGCGCCTCAATAATGATCCAAAAATTCATGGTATATTGGTGCAGCTGCCATTGCCGAAGGCGTTACAGCCTTATGAGTCCGAGGTGCTGGAGGCCATTGCCCCACTAAAGGATGTGGATGGTTTTCATCCGGTAAATGTAGGACGGCTGGTGACTGGTCAACAGGCCTTGATACCTTGTACTCCGCATGGTTGCATCCGTATGCTGGAGCTGGCAGACATCCCTATGGAAGGCGCCAGAGCAGTGGTAATTGGCCGCAGTAATATAGTGGGTAAGCCAATGCTTCACCTGCTTTTGGGCAAAAATGCCACGGTAACCATCTGTCATTCCAGAACAAAGAATTTGGCGGAGGTAGTAAAGGAAGCAGATATTGTGGTGGCCGCCGTAGGCAAACCTAAATTTGTTACCGCTGACATGATTAAACCTGGAGCCACGGTAATTGATGTGGGCATTAACCGCATTGCTCCGAAAAAATTGGTGGGAGATGTGGACTTTGAGGCTGTAAAGGAAGTAGCCGGAGCCATTACACCAGTGCCGGGCGGCGTAGGCCTGCTTACCATCGCCATGTTGATGCAGAACACTGTAACTGCAGCGGAAATGCAGATGGATAAATAAAAATACTTCGAACAGTGGATAGTGAGATTGTACGTCAACAGTAAAAAAGTGCCAGAGATTGGGGCAGAACACCCAATTATCTGGCACTTTTGCGTAGCAAAATTATTTAATTATTTCATCATGGACTGAACTTCCTCTTCGGTGAGGTTGGTGTATGCCAAAATTTTCTCCACAGGCTCGCCGGCTTCCAGCATGCGCATGGCTGTGCGACGATTGGCAGCATTCTCCCCTTTAATAATGCCGTTGGAGAGACCATCATTATAAGATTTCATTAATTCTAATTCTTTGTTCATAGAGCTCACGATTCCTTTTTTTATATTCCCTCACATTATACCATATTTGGCGGGGTAATAAAACATGCTTGGTTTTTAATTGTTAATTCTTTTTGCAATAGGAAAATTTAAACAATTGCGCTATAATTTTTAGTGAACAATAATAGTGAAAGGGGCTAGGATATGGATATCAGAAAGATTTTCCTTTGCTTAGTAGGAATAGTTTTGTTAGCTGGTGTGAGCCTGGGACAGGGTCAGGCCAATGCTGCTGGGGAAGTGCAGCCAACACTGATTTATATTCCTATAGATAATCGTCCGATTACGGATTTGTATTCGGTGCAGACCATGGAGAAGGTTGGCTATAAGGTATTGGTCCCCCCAGATGAAATTCTTGGTGGCAATGACAATGACGGTGATGTGGAGGCCCTGTGGAAATGGCTGGATGGAGCGGCCAAGGAGCCAAATATCAAGGCAGCAGTTATAGCCAGTGACTCCCTTTTGTATGGCAGCCTGGTGGCCAGTCGTCGCCATAATATCTCCGAAGCCGTGATACAGGAGCGAATTGGTCGTTTTAAGACTTTCCACCAGCAGAATCCGAATTTAACATTGTATATCTTTTCCTCGATTATGCGTACTCCTACCCAGGGCAGTCCAGGGGGCAACGAACCGGAGTATTATGTGAAGTGGGGCGCGTCCATTTTTGATTATTCAGCTCTGACGGATAAGGCGGAGATGGGTAAACTGACGGATCAGGAGCAAAAGCAGCTGGACTACGACAAGTGGATTATTCCTCAGGAGGTGTTGGCGGACTGGTTGGGTCGTCGCAATACCAATTTTGCAGCCAATAAAGCCTTGCTGGACATGGCCCGGGATGGCACCTTCCGGTATTTCGCCCTGGGACGGGATGATAATGCGCCATTGTCCCAGACCCATATGGAAGGCCGCAAACTGAAGGAATACGGTAAGGACTTGGATTTCACCCAGTACCAAAATATGAGTGGTATTGACGAAATCGGCTTATTGTTGCTGACTAAGGCCCATACGGATTGTCGCTTTGAAATGCCATTTGTTTATGTGGAGTATAACAGCGGGATCGGTAAGGACATGGTGCCAGCTTACTCGGACGAAAAAATTTCCCATACGGTGGAGGATTACATTAAGGCTATTGGCGGTATGTCTGTACCGACTCCGAAACGGGCTGATCTGGTATTGATGCTGAATACTCCAGCGACAGGCAGGGGAAGCTACGCTGGCGATGGCAGTAATGTGATGAAGGCCAATCCACGCAGTGAACAATTTGCCGATCGGGTGGAAAATTGGCTGAATAAGGACAAGAATACCGGTATTGCTGATATAGCGTATAGTAATGGCTCGGATAACAGCCTGTGCAGTGTGCTGGGTGATAGGAAAATGCTGTATCGCCTAAGCTCTTACGCGGGCTGGAATACGGCTACCAACAGCTTGGGCTACGCATTGCCACAAGGAACACTGGCCCCGGAAATGTTGTCCGTTGACAGCAAGAACTTTCTCCTGACCATTCGCTATTTGGATGAGTGGGCTTATGAGGCTAATATCCGTCAAGCATTAGGAATTTATGCGTCTTCCTTCGGAGCGGATGCCCTGAAAACTAATTTAAAGGATATCGAAGCCCGGGGCACGGATTTACAGCAGCGGTTTGCCCGTGAACATTTAGGAGAGTTTCCGGCGGCAGCGACATATAGCATGACATTGCCATGGCA
Source organism: uncultured Anaerovibrio sp. (assembly GCA_902785445.1). Lineage (GTDB taxonomy): Bacteria > Bacillota > Negativicutes > Selenomonadales > Selenomonadaceae > Anaerovibrio. The sequence goes on along the minus strand of CACZYN010000009.1, from coordinate 537 downwards.
GCGTTTTTTTGAAAATAAGATAATTACAAAATAAGGTTTTACTATAAAAGGACGGTAAAAATACTGTCCTTTTCCTATGAAGTGCTTTAAACTTATACATTTTTTGACTAAATTGGTATAATGTAATGTAGGATTTTTATGTCTACAGTTAGCTGTAGATATTGATATAGTATTATTCAGGCGGTGAAAGAATGAATACTCTTTTACGGGTTGGAATTGATGTAGGCTCAACCACGATTAAAGTTGTAGTTCTAAACAAAGAGAGGGAAATGATTTACCAGAAATATGCCCGGCATTTTGCGGAAATCAACGCAGTATTAAAGGAAAATCTCCATGCCCTTAGCAAGATTATTGAGGACAAGAAGTTTTCTTTGGCACTTACTGGTTCGGCAGGCATGGGGATTGCTGAGCGGATTGGTTTGCCTTTTGTGCAGGAGGTTATAGCCTGTGCAGCAGCAGTAAAATCCCTTATTCCACAAACGGATACTGTGGTGGAACTGGGGGGCGAGGATGCCAAGGTGACCTATTTTGGTGAAG
>CACZYN010000008.1 GCA_902785445.1 uncultured Anaerovibrio sp. | reverse complement strand
CCTATAAAGCGGGGCGGCCGAACCAACTTAAATGCTCAGCGTACTCTGGATAGTATTATGGTTGGCCGTATTTCCCAGATGACGGACCCTTCTTTGGATGCTGCCCGGCATACCTTTGATATACGTTCCCCTTTTGGTCGGGTTCTTTCCCCAAAGGAGCTGCCATTTAAGTTGGAAAATGGCAAGATGGTTATGGATAATAAGGTTCCGCCGGTAAATTGGATTTATCCATTGATTTTCTCTGATATGTCCATAGGTGCGCTGTCTACCCGGGCTTGGGAAGCTGTTGCCCTGGCTTGTGCTTATCTAAATGAAAAGTGCGGTTTGCCGGTGCGCATGAGTTCCGGTGAAGGCGGTATGCCAGTCAAACTGATGGAATCAGATTATCTCAAATATTTCATTTTGCAGATTGCTTCCGGGCATTTTGGCTGGAATCGGATTATTAAGGCTATTCCTAGCATGAAAGTGGATCCGGCAGGTATCCTTATAAAGATTGGTCAGGGTGCTAAGCCAGGCGATGGTGGGTTGCTTCCAGCGGCTAAGGTGGCGGAGCATGTACAGGCTATTCGTGGTGTACCAAAGGCCACATTATCCTCTCCACCAAACCATCAGGGTTTGTATTCCATCGAGGAATCAGTGCAGAAAATGCATCTTTCACTGAATGCTGCCTTTGGTTTCCGAGTGCCGGTAGCCATTAAGTGTGCTGCTTCTGCGACATCGGTATCTGTATATAATAACTTACTGCGCGATCCGTATAAGATTTGTGGTGGGTTCTTTTTGGATGGTATTCAGGGTGGTACCGGAGCAGCTAATGAGGTTTCTCTGGATCACACTGGTCACCCGGTTGTCTCTAAAATTCGTGACTGCTACAATGCGGCGGTTAAGCAGGGCCTGCAGGGTCAGATACCGCTCTATGGCGGCGGTGGTATCGGTCTTACTGGTGATGCGGCAGCTGATGCCTTTAAGATGATTTGCCTTGGGGCCAATGGTGTATTTGTTGGCAAGGTACTCATTCAGTTGTTGGGCTGTGTGGGTAATGAACATGGCCGGTGTAACTCCTGTAATACCGGCAAGTGCCCAATGGGTATCTGTACCCAGGATCCACGGCTGGTTAAGCGTTTGGATGTGGATAAGGGTGCTCAAAAGATAGTTGATTATGTATTGGCCTTTGATACAGAATTAAAGAAGTTCATGGCTCCTATCGGTAATAGTTCTCTGCCAGTAGGTCGCAGCGATGCGCTTGTATCTACGGATAAGGCCATTGCCGATAAGTTGGGTATTCAGTATGTATGCTAAGAAAGGAGTGAACGAGTATGTTTAAAATTGATACAATGAACGGACATGAGCGTATGTCAACTCAGGATCTCCTTCTGGCTATTGAAGGGGCAGTTCGGTCCGGAGAAACGGAATTTGAAATTGCCGCCTCTGGTCAGCATGATATCGGTGGTCCCTTGTGGAATGCTGATGGTCAAAAATTAGTATTCCACGTGTCCAATGCAGGTCAGCGAGTAGGATCCATGTGTCTGCCAAATACCGAAATAATGGTGGAGGGATCAGCCTCAGCGGATGTCGGCTGGCTTAACGCTGGCGGTATTATTACTGTAAAGGGTGATGCTGGTGATACAGCAGGACATTGTTCGGCCGGGGGAAAGATATTTATTGGCGGCCGGGCCGGAACCCGCAGCGGCTCTTTGATGAAGCATGATCCATTATATGAGGCTCCTGAGTTATGGATTTTAAAAAATACCGGTTCTTTCTCCTTTGAATTTATGGGGGGCGGCCGGGCGGTTGTTTGTGGCTATGATGCGGAAGAATTCGATTCTGTTTTAGGTGAGCGCCCGTGTGTGGGTATGGTTGGCGGTGTGGTCTACGTTCGGGGACCAATTACCGACTATCCAAAGGATATAAAATGTTTGGAGCTGGATCAGGAGGATATAGAATTCCTCACTGCCGGCATGGAAGAATTCCTTGCTAAAATCGATCAGCCGGAGTTACAAAGTGAGCTTACCCAGTGGAGTCAATGGAAAAAATTGAGACCGCTGACCTTTGAGGAAAAGAATGCTCAGCCAAGTGGTAAGATGAGCATCAAGGATTTCCGGACTCAGGAGTGGGTAAAGGGCGGTATCTTTTCCGATGTTGCCATGGATGATTTTGCCGTCCATAATACAATTTCTACTGGTCTGTATCGCTTGCGGGTACCAAGCTGGGATAATGCCAAGTATGCTGCTCCGTGTGAGTTTACCTGCCCAACAGGGATTCCAACCCAGCAGCGTTATGAGCTTATTCGTCAGGGTAGGCTGGATGAAGCCTTGGATTTGGAGCTGCAATATACCCCGTTCCCAGGGTCGGTGTGCGGCAGTGTATGTCCTAATCCATGTATGGAAGGCTGTACCAGAAGTACAATAGATGAAGCTATTCAGATTGGCCAATTGGGCTTTCTGTCGGCTTTGCGGGCTGTTGAACCACCAACCAATAAGACTGGTAAAAAGGTAGGCGTTATTGGCGGTGGTGTAGCCGGATTATCGGCCGCTTGGCAGTTAGCTCGCAAGGGTCATGATGTAACGGTTTATGATGATGCAGAAAATATCGGCGGTAAGCTGGAGCAGGTTATTCCGCGCGGTCGCTTGCCTCACGAACTGTTGGAATCAGAGATTAAACGTATTGAAAGCGTCGGTGTAAAATTTGTTACCTCCTGCCGGGTGGATAAAGATAAATTTGCCAATATTCGTCAGGAAAATGATGCGGTTATCGTGGCTACTGGTGGTCATGAGTCCCGGTTCTTTAACTGGGAGGGCAAAGAACTGCTTACCATGGGATTGGAGTTTTTAAAGAAAGTTAATCGCGGTGAAAAGCCAAGGGTCGGTAAGCGGGTTGTAGTAATCGGTTGTGGTAATTCCGGTATGGATACCTGTCGGGCGGCCTTTGACATGGGGGCTGAGTCCGTTGTGGCAGTAGATGTTCAAAAGCCGGCGGCCTTCCAGGATGAAATTGAATATGTGGAGAGCCGGGGCGGCAAGTTGGTATGGCCATTCTTTACGGAAAAAATCACCAAGGAGGGTGTTTATGCCAATGATGGTAGATTTATTGCGGCCGATGAGGTAATTGTTTCCATCGGCGAAGCGCCAATACTGGATTATCTACCAGATAATGAAGGTATAGAAAAGTTCCGGGGAAGCTGGCTGTTGCCTAATGCCAAGGATAAATCTATTATGAAAGGCGTATTTGCAGCTGGAGATGTCATTAAACCGGGGCGGCTTACTGATGCTATTGGTGATGGAATAAAGGCAGCCTACTATGCTGACCAGTATATTATGGAGGCAGAATATGTGCCATTCCCTCACCGGGAGAAAATTCCAGCGGAACGCTTATCCAAGGCCTATTTTGCCAAATGTCACCACTGTGAGCTGGGTAACCCGCAGGATGATCACACCAGGTGCGTCAGCTGCGGAACTTGCCGGGATTGTAAGATGTGCTTGGAGTCTTGCCCGGAAAAAGCGATTACCCGTATCGAAAACGAGGACGGTTCCTGGACCTATGTTTCCGATCCTAATCGCTGCATAGGCTGTGGTATTTGTGCCGGTGTCTGCCCATGTGGTGTTTGGAGTATAAATGATAATCCAGAGCCAATAAAGATGTATCGGACATACAACAAAAACTAAAAACAAAAGACTATGAATAGGCATTGTAGCTGCTATTCATAGTCTTTTGTTTTTTTATAGTTATTAAACTTCACAAACAATTACTTCAATATTGTTTTTAGCGAAATAATCCTGGTATTTTGTTGGGAGCTCCTCGTCTACCACAATGCAATCGATTTCGTCCAGATTGCAGAAGGTTATGAGGGAGGCGGAATCAAGCTTGGTACTGTCTACCATCAGAATCTTTTTGGCCGATTTATCCACCAAAGCACGTTTTATATCACACTCCAGAGGGGAGGCTGTGGTGGCACCCTTTTCAATGGAAATGCCTGTGCTGGCCAAGAAAATCTTGGAAATATTGTAATCTTTTAAACAGTTAATAACACTTGGCCCTACAAAAGCTCTGGTTGGAGCATATATGGTTCCGCCTGTAGCAATGATATTGAACTTGGCCGAAGCAGCTGCAATATCAATAACATGAATGCTGGCGGTAACAATGGTGATGTTGTGTTTATTCTCCAGATAAGGCATAAGGTGCATGGTAGTAGTACCGGAATCGATATAGATGACATCATCATCTTCTACCAGGCTGGCAGCCATCTGGGCAATTTTTTTCTTATGAAGTTTGTCGCTGTCCACAGTAACAAGGGCTTCTTGTGGCTCCTTAGGCGCTTCCTTTTCCTGAAGGACAATACCACCATAAACCTTGCTGATAATACCGCTCTTTTCCAATTCGGCAATATCTCTGCGGATGGTATTTTTTGATACCTCAAAGAAAGCACAAAGGTCATTTATGGAAATGCTTTTCTTTTCTTCCAGCAGTTCCTGAATTTTACGGAGACGATTGATTTTCATTAATTCACCTATGTCTTCATTTAAAATAGAAATTACTCATAATAAGTTGATAAAGTCATGAGTATGTTTGCCATTATTATACAGTAATGTACAAAAAAATACAAGTAAAACGAAAAGAGTTTTCACCAATAGTGTCTCATTGTTGTAAATTATGAGAATATTTAAAAAATTTATGATAAAATAGAACCATAAAATACTTACAATGAACTAATTTTTTGGAAAGATTATTTATTTTTAATAGAAAAAATTGAGCAATTGAGTTATAATGCAGGTATTTCTTTCTAGGAGTGAATGTGCGTGAGTGTAAAGTATCGATTTTGGATGACAATATTTCTGGGTATTCTGTCGGCCATGGCCCCGTTGGCTACTGACATGTATCTGCCCTCTCTGCCGATTATGCAGAAAGAGTTCGCTATAAGCACCTCGTTAATTCAGCTAACTTTGACTATGACCATGCTGGGTATGGCCTTGGGGCAGATTTTTGCGGGCCCGATAAGTGATATGAAGGGACGTAAGATGCCTTTGCTGGTGGGGATGCTGGTCTTTATGCTGACTTCCGCAATATGTATTGTGGCTACCAATATAACTATTTTTTTGGCTGCCAGATTTATGCAGGGATTTGCTGGAGCCTGTGGTATTGTTATTTCGCGAGCTATTGCCCGGGATATCTGCAATGGCCCCGAATTGACCCGCTTTTTCTCCATATTGATGATGGTCAATGGCTTAGCGCCTATTTTGGCTCCGGTTGTTGGCGGTCAGGTGGTGACCTTGGCCTCCTGGCGATATGTATTTGCCTTGCTGGCCCTTATTGGATTAGTTATGTCCATAGCTACTATGATCTATAAGGAGACCTTGCCAGAGGAACGGCGGATTACGAATATTTTACGTACCATTATGGTTTTTCCTAAGCTGGTTAAGAACAAGTATTTTTTGGGTCACTGCCTGGTGCAGATGTTTGTATTTTCCGCCTTCTTTATCTATATAGGAAGTTCTTCCTTTGTTTTTCAGGGAATATATAAAGTATCACCCCAGATTTATAGCTTTATATTTGGGTTTATTGGCTTTGGTATAATGGCAGCCGGCGGTTTGCCGGCTAAATTTGCCGGACGGGTCAAGGATGAAATGATGCTAAGATATTCCCTGTTGGTGCAGATGTTGGCATCTCTGGCTCTTATAGGCGCCTTTTATGTTCAGGCCCATGTGGTACTCATAGTAGGACTACTGCTTTTGATGGCTATGCCAGTATCTATTGTGGGTACAGCCAGCTTTTCCATGGGATTGTCTTCTCAGGGACGAAATGCGGGAAGTGCGTCGGCACTGCTGGGTTTTTCTTCAATGATCTTAGGTGGTATAATGATGCCAGTTGTAGGTTTGTTTGGCACAGAGAGCGGCGTACCTATGGCCATAATGATGCTTATCAGTTTTTTGTTGACTATTTATGCCAATGAAAGCATGATTATGCCAGCCCATAGGGGGAAATGATCAGGAGGGATATTGTGACGGAAGAAATCAAACAGCTGAAGGAATATGTGGAATCATCCCCATCGCCTTGGCACGGAGCCTATGCAGGCAGTGAAATATTAAAAAAAGCCGGTTTTAAGGAGCTTAATTGGGGGACAAAGTGGGATATATCTTCTGGTGGCAGGTACTATACCAAGGTTTATGGTGCCATGTTGGTGGCCTTTACTATCGGTACAGAAAAGCTGAATAAAGAAAACTCACTGCGAATAGGGGCGGCCCATCTGGATTTTCCTGGTTTTAGGATTAAACCAGCACCGGAAATCGTGAAGGAGGGCTACGGCACCCTGAATATTGAAAGCTATGGTGGAGCTATTTTATACTCCTGGCTGGATCGTCCCTTATCCATTGCCGGGCGGGTTGCTTTAAAGGGCAAGAATGCCTTTTCGCCTTCTATTCAGCTGGTGGATTGTAAAGAACCAATATGTACCATTCCTTCTTTGGCTATTCACATGAATAGAAAGGTTAATGAGGGAATGGCCTTTAATAAGCAGAAGGACATTTTACCCTTGGCGGCGGTACTGGGTAAGGAGGGAAACAAGCATTTCTTTGAAGATTTTCTTGCCCAAGAAATGCATGTGGCCAAGGAAGATATTCTCTCCTATGAGCTGAATGTTTATCCTTATGAATACGGTTACAATTTAGGTGTAAATAAGGATTTATATTCCTCCCCCCGTCTTGACAATATGACATCGGTAGTTGCCTGTATTGAAGGGATTTTAGCGGCAAACAGTTCAGGCTTGAATATGATTGTACTCTTTGATAATGAGGAAGTGGGCAGCCGTACCAAACAGGGGGCAGGTTCTGTCAGCCTGATGCAGGTTTTGGAGCGCATTTATACCGGTTTAGGCTATAGCCGGGAAGAAATGTGGCAGGGCGTTAATGGAGGTTTTATGCTGTCCGCGGATGTGGCCCACGGACTTCATCCAAATTACCCTGATAAGATTGACCCTACCAATAAGCCGGTTTTAAATGGTGGAGTGGTGATAAAGCAGGCGGCATCTCAGAGCTATGCCTCGGATGCTCGGGGGGTAGCCGTGATAAAGTCTCTGTGCCAGGAAAACAGTATTCCTTACCAGGAGTTTGTCAATCGAGGGGACATACCAGGTGGGGCTACACTAGGCTCCATTGCTTCGGCACAGGTTCCTATACTGACGGCTGATGTGGGGGTTCCAATATTGGCTATGCATTCTGCCCGGGAAATCATGGGGACGGAAGATCAGCATGCTCTCAATAATCTACTAAAAGCACTTTTCAAATAGTAAAAAAGCGGGTTATCCACAGAAATAATGTGAATAACCCGTTTTTGGTGTGGATAAATAGTGTAAAAACTTACGTATATGGCTTAAAAAGGGTTTTTAGTTGTTGATAAGTTATAATGTGCCAAAACATACCCATAAATATGCCATTTTTCTTTGTAGGAATAAAATTTTTTTTGTCAATAGGACAAATATTACTCAATATGTTTTAATGTCACCATTAATTGTTATAAAACAGCGTAAATACTAAAACTTTGAGATGTGAATCAGTAAAAAATAAATATAAAAAATGTATTCCTAGGGGAGATTATGTGTAAAAAATTCCTACAAATGGTGTAAGAGGTGCCAAAAAAGTTTAAAAAATACTAAAAAAGTTCCTTGACATACTCATAAGATAATCATATAATAAACACATCAAAGGGAAAGCCAAGAATTAAATCCGTACGATGGATTGATTCTTATCTCCTGCTTGAGCTTTGATATACCCCTTATAAGCGACATTCCCCTGTGTCGCATATAACCCCTCTCTTTTATTTACCCACTTTCATTATAAAATGAATGGGAAGAAGGCTGTAAAAACGAACGCCTATCGTTTTTACAGTTTTTTTCATTTTATGGCTATGGCAGAAGTATGGTTAATCCCATGCTACTGCTTATTTTTTTGCATTTTTTTAGGGATAAAATATTGAAAACATCAACTATTTTTGTTACAATTTCACCATAGCAAGGTTGCGAACGTCAACTATAACTACGTAATTATTCTTTGAGGGTTTATTTGATGGAGGAATATTTATGGATTATTTAAGCGCGTCATTATATTTTGGTATAGTTAGAAGAAGAGTACAATCCTTGGTGGTGGAAGCCTCGGTGGATATGGGATTGACCTATGCGGAATTTTCCTTGTTGCTGGTATTATTTGACAAAGAGGGATGTAGTCAGGATGACATGACGAATTTTCTGCATGTGGATAAGGCCGCTATTACTCGAGTGATAAAAAAACTGGAAGAGCGGGACTATATATATAGGAAGCAGGATGAAACAGATCGACGGCTTAAGCGATTATATTTAACTGAAAAAGGCAAAAAAAATGAGAGAAAAATGAAGGAAATAGTCCATAAAATATTGAATTTCCTATCTGATGGTTATACACAAAAGGAATCAGATCTTATTATAAGATGTCTGCATGATATGGCCCAACGTTTGGGGCGAGCTGATGCCACGGATGTATTTGGTGAAAGGAGAGGCAATTAGCTATGAAGCGGTTAGTTTTAATTATGTTATCGATGAGTTTATTGATGGTATTGCTATCTGGTTGCGGTAAGGATGAAACGCCAGAGCAAAAGCCCCAGGTGGTAAAAACACAGGTAGTGGGTGCCGATAATCAAATTCTGGAAGGGACCTATACAGGCGTTGTACGGGGCCGTTATGAAACTAATCTTTCCTTTCAGGTTGGTGGCAAGATATTAAATAGGTATGTTCAGTTGGGAGATACTGTCAGTGCCGGAGAAGTATTGATGTCCATTGACGCCCGGGATGTGGCTGAGAAGTCCAATCAGGGGGATGCCCAGGTTTTAGCTGCCAAAGCCCAGTTGGATTTGGCCCAAGCTAACTTAAATCGTTATCAGCAGCTTTATGCCCAGGAAGCTGTTCCAGCCAGTGTTTTGGATCAGTACAAAACTGCCTATGACGCCGCGCTTGGCCAGTATAATCAGGCTGTAGCTGGTGCACAGCAGGGACATAATGCTTTGGGATATACTAATTTGGTCGCTCCAATGTCTGGTGTAATTTCCGCAGTTAATGCTGAGGCTGGCCAGGTAGTGGCTGCAGGTCAGAATGTGGTCAGCATGGTCCAGTCTGATGAATTGGAAGTGGAAATAAATATTCCGGAAAATCATTTGGAAGATGTACCATTGGGCAAAGCAGTACAAATAACCTTCTGGGCTATTAAAAATGTCAAGGTGGAAGGAGTAATACGAGAAGTATCACCAATCGCAGATGGTGTTTCCCGTACCTATAAAGTAAGAGTTAGTATTAAAAATCCGCCAAAGGGAATGCACTTGGGCATGACGGCCAGTGTGAAGTGCTCTGAGGTTACCAATGGTGATCTGGGTGAACTGCTGCCATTGTCCGCTATTTATCAGACCGGGAACTATGCTCAGGTATGGGTAGTGGATAAAGGTGATAATACAGTTCATCTCCAAAACATTACCTTTGAAAACACCGGGAATAATTCTGTACGGGTCAAGGGATTGTCTTTGGGAGATACCGTGGTAACAGCCGGAGTTCATAAACTCCATGAGGGGCAGAAGGTCAGATTGACGGAGGACGAGTAAGATGGTTAATCTAACGGAAGTATCCCTGAAAAATCGGGTTTTGGTCTGGTACTTCATACTCATGACCGTATTGGGCGGTGTGTTTTCTTATATAATGTTGGGGCGCATGGAGGATCCTAGCTTTACCATTCGGGAGATGGTGGTTACGGCAGCCTGGCCGGGAGCCAGCGCTGAGGAAATGGAGCTGCAGGTCACGGATAAGTTGGAGTCCAAGATTACTGATTTACCAGGCGTAGATGTGGTAAAAAGCACCACCCGCAGTGGCACCACAGTACTGCACGTGTCGCTGAAGGATGATTATGACGGTGATATACGTTCTGCCTGGCGGGATGTGCGGAATTTCTGCAAGGACATTGAAAAAGACCTGCCGGAGGGTGTTTATGGTCCGTACTTCAATGATCGGTTTGATGATGTATATGGCTCCATATATGCTGTTACTGGTGATGGTTATTCCTATGAGGAGTTGCGTCAGGAGGCAGAAAAAATCCGCCGAATGATTTTGGCGGACATCAATGACAGTGTACAAAAGGTAACGCTGGTTGGCGTTCAGTCGGAAAAGGTTTATGTGGAAATCGAAAATGCCAAGCTGGCCCAGCTGGGTGTAAGTCCAATGGCATTGGCAGAGGCCCTGAAGGGGCAGAACCAGATGACCCCATCCGGCATGATTGAAACCAGTACGGATAATGTTTACCTAAGATATTCTGGCACCTTTGAAAATATTGAAGATATAAAAAATGCTACCATGAAGGCTGGGGGCAAGGTCATCCGTTTGGGGGATATTGCCAAAATCGAAAAACGGTATTCGGAGCCATCAGAGCCTATGATGTATTTTAATGGCCAGCCGGCTATTGGAATCGCCATATCCATGGAGCCTGGTGGTAATATTCTCACTTTGGGTGAGGAATTGAACAAGATGGTAGAACGGGTAAGTGCTGATATGCCAGTGGGGCTGGAAATTCATCCCGTTTCGGATCAGCCGGCAGTTGTTAAGGCCTCTATTTCCGAATTTATCAGTACCCTTAAAGAAGCCATTATCATCGTTTTGGCAGTCAGCTTCCTTAGCTTGGGTATACGTACTGGCATGGTGGTGGCTGGCTGTATTCCGCTGGTGTTGGCGGCGGTGTTCTGTGGCATGTATGCCCTGGGGATAGATTTACAGAAGGTATCCTTAGGTGCTTTGATTATTGCTCTGGGCTTACTCGTGGATGATGCCATCATTGCAGTGGAAATGATGAGTGTAAAACTGGAATCTGGAATGGACCGGTTTAACGCGGCCTGCTACGCTTTTCGGGCTACCGCCAAGCCGATGCTGACCGGAACCCTTATTACTTGTGCCGGCTTTATTCCAGTGGCCTTTGCGCCGGGTCTGGCATCGGAGTTCTGTAGTGCTCTGTTCCCGGTTATTACCATGGCCCTGCTGATTTCCTGGGTTGTCTCTGTCATGATTGCCCCGTTGTACGGCTATCATCTTATTAAGGTAAAGGTTCATCGGGATGAGGGCGGCGAGGCCGTTCAGTATCAAAATAAATTCTATGATATTTTCCGCAAGATTTTAGCCTGGTTCCTGACCCATAAGAAGTTGGTGTTGACGGCTACGGTGGTCTTGTTTGCCATATCCACCTTTATGTTGAAGTTTGTCCGGCAGGAATTTTTCCCGCCATCCACCCGTCCGGAGATTATCGTTACCATGCGGCTAAACGATGGCTCCTCCATTCAGGCTTCTGATGCGGTATCCAAGCGTTTTGCTCAATTTTTGGATAAACACTCGGATGAAATCGATAATTACAGTCACTACGTGGGGACCGGGGCCACAAGATTTGTATTGACCTTTAATCCGGAGATACCGACGGATTCTTTTTCCCAGTTCATTGTAGTAGCCAAGGATCCGGAGGTGCGCGAACAGCTCAGTCAGGAAATCCGTGAAGAGTTGGATAGCCATTTTCCGGAAGTACGACATGATATAAAATATATCCAGACCGGTCCGCCAGCAGATTATCCGGTAATGCTCAAGGTTTTTGGCTATGATAAGGACAAGGTGCGGGATATTGGCGAGCAGGTAGCTCAGCGTATACTGGCTGACGAAAATAATGTTGATGTAAATTTAAACTGGCATGAAAAGAGCAAGGTAATTCATCTGGAATATGATCAGCACAAGCTGCACTCCTTGGGCTTGTCAGCGAGGGATATATCCCAAATGGTTTATACCGAGGTGACTGGCGCTGCGGCAGCCCAGTTCTACTCCGGGGACAGGACTATTGATATAGTGCTGAAGCTGCAGGATATTGACCGGACGGATTTGTCCCGCATCAAGGAAATGCCAATTTATACTGGTACGGGTTACGTTCCATTGGCCCAGTTGGCGGATATATCCCTTACCACGGAGAATGGTACTATTTGTCGGGAGAAACTGATGCCATGTGTAACGGTTCAGGCCAATATTTTGTCTGGTACCAGCAATGATGCCACCAAGAAGGCCTTGGAAGCCGTAAAGGATATATCTGATAATTTGCCGGAGGGCTATAGGATTGAGGCCGCCGGTTCCCTGGCCGACAGTGAAAAGTCCATGGGCCATCTGGTGAAGCCAATTCCAATCATGGTGTTTATCATTATGACCTTGTTGATGTTCCAGCTTAAGGATGCCAAGCAAATGATTTTGACGGTGCTTACGGCTCCATTGGGCATCATCGGTGTAAGCTTTGGTATGCTGCTATTTGATCAGGCTATGGGCTTTGTGGCTATTTTGGGTGTATTAGCCCTAAGTGGTATGATAATACGAAACTCAGTTATCCTTATTGACCAGATACAGAAGCATCTGGAAGAGGGAGAAACACCGTGGAATGCAGTTATGGATTCAGCAGTTATGCGCTTTAGACCAATTATGCTTACAGCCGCAGCGGCCATCCTGGGTATGGTACCTTTGATGGTAAGTAATTTCTGGGGACCAATGGCTGTAGCAATTGCCAGCGGTTTGTTTGTGGCCACGGTACTTACCTTATTGGTATTGCCAACCATGTATGCTGCCGTATATCACGTAGAGAAAGAATAAAAGTCGACAATAAAAAAGCTAGGTACAGCCAGTGTTTGACTGTACCTAGCTTTTTGTTTGCTAATAACTAAATAAGATAGATAATTAATTAGAAGAATTAAGTCGGGAGCGTTCCAGCTCGTGCCAAGTAGCCTCATCTATATGTCCGATTTTGTCACTGATATCATCCAGCATTTTATCGATTTGTTCCAGCTCTTCCTTCAGGCTTTGGACTTCAAGTAAGCTCTTATGAATACTACTTGATAATAAGGCGAAATCTGTATAATCCATGTTTTTCCTTCCATTGCTCATATATTAGTTTATTTTTTATACTTGATTATATTGTATGCCAATGTTATTCTTTAAGCAAGTTTGAAATGTAATAAATTCAGTAAATATAAGGGAGTGAGCTATGTGAAAACAATCGGCATCATCGGGGGCATGGGGCCCATGGCAACGGTGGATTTAATGAAAAAAATCATTATATCTACGCCGGCCCACAAGGATCAGGAACATATTCCTATGCTGGTGGATAATAACTGTTTGATTCCAGATCGCACTAAAGCTATACAGGGGTTGGGTCCGTCTCCGGTGCCAGAATTGGTGAAAACAGCTAAACGCCTTGTTGCCGGGGGAGCAGATTTCCTCATCATCGCCTGTAATACAGCCCATTATTTTTTGCCGGATATTTTACCGCATATAAATATCCCCGTCATATCAATTATCGACAGTGCCGTTGCCAGTATTAAGGCAAAGGGCTATAAAAGTGTGGGATTATTGGCCACCAGTGGTACAATCAGTACCGGGTTATACCAAAAGACCTTGGAAGAGAATGGAATACAATGTATTTCCCCCTCGGCGGATACACAACATATTGTTGATGATATGATTTACGATGGTGTCAAAGCCAATAATCTAAATTATGATACATCCAGTATAAAAAAATTACTAAATAATATGAGGGACCAGGGGGCAGAAGCCTTCATTTTGGGGTGTACAGAAGTACCGGTGGCAGTGGCCATGTATGCTTTGGAAGGGATATTTATCGATTCCACAGATGAATTGGCCAAGGCTGCGGTGAAATATGCTCAAGCTGAATAATCACTCAATGCGAATGCTTTCCAGCATCTTGTTGGCAGCCTGTTCAAAATCTTTGTCATCGGCCTTGTAGGCTATGGTGATGCACCATAGTTCATCACCTTTAAAGAAGGTAACGAACTTCATTTTTAACTTTATGTCCTTGCTGGTGCGATCAAGGATGGCCATTTTGGCAGGCAGTCCGGCAATTTTGTAGTCTTCTAATTGACCGCCGGTAGCACTGAACTTGTTACGAAAGCTTTTCAGCATGCCATCGGAAGAGGAAGCAAGATCTGGTTTAAATTCCACCCCATTGGCCGCTTTAAATTTTTCCCGGTCATAATGAACGCTGTTGATGGTGACCTCAAAATCACTATCATGATCAGCTGTGGAATTTACCGTGGATCCATTGGGAAAGGTTTGGGGTGTACCAGGTTTGCGGAAGTCAAAGGGGAGACTGATTACCAGATTGCCTTTTGTGCCTTGGACAATTACCTCATGCAGAGCGATTTCCTTATTTCCGCAGCCGGTGAAGAACAAGGACAATGCCAGCAGGCCAACCATTAGACCCAAGGTGACGAATTTCTGAAAACTTACTAATCGCATTAACATTCACTCCTATGTGTAAAATAAAGTCACAAGTTATATTGTGATAAACATTTTGACTATATCTTACATTCAACTTAATCTGCCAATATCCTTTTTATTAAGCAAAAAAGAGGGCTGACTATGATGTAATCATCACAAGTCAGTCCTCTTGTTTTAGCTAAATCAGAATGTAGCTACTACAGCACCGTTGTACTTTTCCTGGATAAACTTCTTAACCTTCTCAGACTTCAGGGCCTTCATAAGAGCCTGGATTTCTGGGCGGTTTTCGTCACCAGTACGAACAGCTACGATGTTTACATATGGGGAGGAAGCATCCTCAATGAAGATGTTGTCCTTAACTGGGTTCAGCTGAATCTGCATAGCGAAGTTGCTGTTGATTACAGCGGCATCCACATCCTCGAGAGTACGTGGAACCTGGGCAGCTTCCAATTCCTGGAATTTCAGATGCTTAGGGTTACCTACTACATCATGAACAGTTGCGCTGATACCTACGCCATCTTTCAGGGTAATAACACCAGCCTTAGCCAACAGAGCCAAAGCACGGCCACCATTGGTAGGGTCGTTAGGAATGGAAACAGTAGCGCCATCCTTGAGCTCGTCCAGCTTCTTAACCTTCTTGGAATAAACACCCATTGGCTCGATGTGAATACCACCAGCACTTACCAGCTTTACTTCTGGGTGCTGCTTTATGAAATCCTCAAGATAAGGAACGTGCTGGAAGTAATTGGCATCCAGCTCTTTGTCGTTCAGGTTCAAATTTGGCTGTACATAATCACTGTACTCCACGATTTCCAACTTAATGCCATCCTTGGCCAGGTCCTCCTTAACCTGCTCCAGAATTTCTGCATGAGGAACTGTGGTAGCGCCCACCTTAATTACCTTCTCGTTTGAGCTCTGCTTGTTATTGGCACCGCAGCCGGCCAATGCAACAATGGCAAACAGCATGGTAGTCAGAACCAGCAAAAATTTCTTCATAAGATAACCTCCTTAAAATCAGTGTATATTTTATTTCCGCCATTTATGGCCGGAAATTACACCCCAAGTTAGCGCTTGTCCAGATGCTTGGCCAGCTGGTTGCCGGCGAACTGCACTATCTGAACCATAATGATTAGAACGATAACAGTAGCAATCATGATATCTGGGCGGAATCGCTGATAACCATAGCGAATTGCCAAATCACCCAGACCACCACCGCCGATGGCTCCGGCCATGGCAGACTCACCGATAAGACTGATAATAACTGTGGTAAGCTGTGCTACAATATTAGGCATGGCTTCCGGCAAAAATACTTTGCGGATTATCTGCAAAGGACTTGCCCCCATGGACTGGGCGGCTTCCACAATGCCGTAAGGAATTTCCCGTAAAGATGTTTCTACCTGGCGACCAATGAAAGGAACTGATGCCAGAACCAGTGGAACCATGGCTGCTGTTGTACCAATGGCACTGCCTACAATGAGTCGGGTCAAAGGAATGATGGCAACCATCAAAATTATAAAAGGAATGGATCGAATAGCGTTTACTACTGCTCCAATGGTTTTATTAAGGGGCAGGCATTCCAAGATTTGTCCTTTGGATGTAGTGTGAAGCAATACCCCAAGAGGAATGCCCAGCAGGGAGGATATCAGCATGGATACAAAAACCATGTAAACAGTTTCTCCCAAGGCTTTAGTGATGAGCGGAAGCATGTCTGCTGACATAACCAATCACCTCCACTTTTACTTTTTGTTCATTGAGATATTCCTTGGCAGCTTCAATATCAGCCTTGCTGCCTTCCATACCGATAATGAGTCGACCAAAAGGTGCTCCCTTTATGTCGTCCAAACTGCCGAAGAACAAATCGGCACTGACATTGTATTTTTTCACTAGACTGGAAATGATCGGGTCATTGGCAGTTTCCCCTATGAAGGTTAGACGCATGAGCAAAATGCTGTCTTCAAAGGGCTCCGGCTCAATATCAATGTTGCGGAAATCTACCGGTAAATCATTGCTGAGCAGAACACTGATAAATTCCTTGGTGATAGGCTGCTGAGGATTAATGAATACATCCAGAACATCCCCCTGCTCGGCAATTACGCCCTTGTCAATTACGGCAACTTTATCACAGATTTCCTTAATAACAAGCATTTCGTGAGTGATAACTACAACGGTTAGCTTGAGTTTCTTGTTTATGTCCTTGATTAGTTCCAAAATGGACTTAGTGGTCTGAGGATCAAGAGCGGAGGTAGCCTCGTCGCAAAGCAGAATACCAGGATCACTGGCCAAAGCCCGGGCAATACCAACTCGTTGTTTTTGTCCTCCGGACAGCTGGGATGGATACTGGTCAGCCTTATCTGCCAAACCAACCAACTCTAATAGTTCTGTTACCCGTTCTTTGATTTTATCCTTAGGGGTATCAGACAGTTCCAAAGGAAAAGCCACATTGTCAAACACCGTGGCTGAAGCAAGAAGATTAAAGTGCTGGAAGATCATGCCAATTCCTTTACGGGCTTCCCGCAGCTCTCCTTCGCTCATAGAAGTCATATCCTTGCCGTTCACCGTAACTTTGCCCTTAGTAGGCCGTTCCAACAGATTGATACACCTTACTAAGGTGGATTTACCAGCACCGCTTAGTCCGATGATACCAAAAATTTCACCCTTACTAATATGAAGGCTAATGTCTTTTAAGGCATGAACGGGACCAGCGGGACTTTCATATATTTTTTCTATATGTGAGAGATCAATCACGAAAGTCACATCCCTGTATAATAATTTAATGTAGGAAAGTTGCATGAATTATCTTTTTGTAGATTATAACGCAACAAACCTATACGCAGAATATTATCCCATTATGCTGTTGCACTAGTCAAGTAAAATCATTGCAAGGTATGGTTTGTATTATAAATTCTATAACCTACCATGTCAATAGGTTTTTTAAAAATGTGTTTACAGGAAAGACATAACTGCTGGGTGTGTCAGCTAAGCTTGTAGGATTTTTTGGTAATTGTCTGAAAGAATTTTTTATTACTAATAAGTAAAATCTGCTTGTTTGCAAGTATTTTTTATTGACAAGGTCAAGTACAATGGTATAAGATTAGCGTGTGATTGAAATTTTGTAATAAATTCACTTCAATTATGTGCGTTTGTACAAAAATTCAATCGAATTGAGGCGACTCAATTCTTAATGTGTATTATTGAAAAATGGGGGATTGTTATGGTAAAGGACAAAGCTACGGTTGTCATTGTCGGCGGCGGAGCTACAGGCGTTGGTATCCTGCGCGACCTCTCTATGCGAGGCATTGATGCCCTGCTGATTGAGAAACTTGATATGGTTAATGGTGCCAGCTCCCGCTATCATGGTCTGTTGCACAGTGGTGCTCGCTATGCAGTAAGAGACCAGGAAGCAGCAAGAGAGTGTATTGAAGAAAATACCATTTTGCGTCGTATTGGTAAGTCTTGCGTTGAGGCTACTACTGGTATGTTCGTACAGGTTGAGGGTGATGACCCTGATTTCGTTGAGCCTTGGCTGAAGGGCTGTAAAGAAAGTGGTATTTCTACTCGTGAGCTTAGCAAGGAGGAGGCTTTACGCTTAGAGCCAAATCTTTCCCGTAAGCTGGTTGTTGCTTATGAAGTTCCAGATGGTGCAATCGATGGTTTCCGTATGTCCTGGCAGAACTTGCAGTCTGCTGCTCGTTATGGCGGCCGTTACAAGACCTATACTGAACTCGTTGGTATCAACAAAGAGAGCGGTGCTGTAAAGAGCATTACCGTTCGCGACAATGTTACCAAGGAAGAATATGATATTGAATGCGAGATTTTGGTAAATGCTGCTGGTCCTTGGGCTGGTAAGGTTGCTGAAATGGCTGGCTTGGAGTGTACTGTAAGCCCTTCCAAGGGTACTTTGATTGCCTTCAACCAGAGAATTTCCGACCGGGTTGTAAACCGTCTCCGCAAGCCATCTAATGGTGATATTTTCGTACCACATGGTTCCATTACCATTCTTGGTACTTCTTCTATTACTGTTGAGGATCCAGAGGATACCTCTACTTCCAGAGACGAATTTGAGGAACTCATGAAGACAGGTGAGGGCGTATTCGAGCATTTGCGTGACTATCGTATCCTCCGTGTATTTGCTGGTTCCCGTCCATTGTATGTACCTAAGGGTGCTGAAGGTGGACGTAATGCTTCCCGTGGCTTCGTAACTCTTGACCATGAGAAGGAAGACGGCCTCAAGGGCATGATGACTATTTGCGGTGGTAAGTTCACCACTTATCGTCTCATGGCTGAGAAGTTCTGTGATGTTTTGGCACCTAAACTTGGCAACACTGCTAAGTGCCGCACTGCTGAAGAGGATTTGGTTCCAGAGGTTTCCGCTGCTGACAAGAAGGCTGCTCGCCAGTACTTCCCAGCTTACGGTGTAAACCTGGCTGCTACCCGTCTTGGTACTGAGAAGTTCCCAGAGGTAGTAAAGACTCTGAAGGAAAATCCAGAGTCTCGGGAAATCATCTGCGAGTGCGAGAACGTTACCATGGCTGAGCTCATGCGTATTGCTAAAGAGCCTACCAGCCATAGCATTGCCGATGTAAGAAGAAGAACCCGTCTTGGTATGGGTACCTGTCAGGGTAACTACTGCGCTCTCCGCAGTGCAGCTATTGTAAACAAGCTGTTCAAGGACAAGCTTGAGGGCTGCAACGACTCCCTTAGTGACATGAAGAACTTCCTCCAGGCAAGATGGAAGGGTATTGCACCAGTAATGGTTGGTAAAACTCTCCGTGAAGCTGAAATGACCAGAGGTATGTATGAAGTGTTATTCAATGTAAATGGGGGTAGACGTTAATGAGCAAATCAGATGTAGTTGTTATCGGTAATGGTTTTGCCGGTTTGATGTCAGCTCTCGTTAGCGCTGACCAGGGTAAAAAGGTAACACTGCTGTCCTATGGTGCGGGTACTTTCCCTCTTAACAGTGGCGTTATTGATATAATGGGTTATGATGAGTCCGGCAAGGCAGTAGCTAATCCTGCTCAGGCAGTAGCTGCTTTGGACGCTGATCATCCATATAAAAAAGTTGGCACCCAGGCTTTGGAAGAGGCAGTAAAGTTCTTCCAGGATGTGGTTGCCGGTGAGGGTTTCCCTTACATTGGTTCCCTCAATGAGCAGCAGTGGCTGATTACCGGCATTGGTACTTTGAAGCCATCCTGCTTGATTCCTGAGTCCATGAAGGCTTCCCAGTGCTTCGACGCTAATGAAATCGTATTGGTTGGTATCAAGGGCTTGAAGGATTATTATGTAGAAATGGTTGCTGAAAACCTTGCCAAGGAGCTGGGTAACGACAAGAAGTATTCCACCGTTACTGTTGAGCTTAACCGCAAGGGGCATCGCGACCTGACCACTAGAGACGTTGCTTTCTATTTGGACAGCGAAGCTGGCTACAAGGATTTTGTTGATCAGCTGAAGAGCCATGCTGGCAGCGGCAAGGTGTTCCTTGTTCCACAGGTTCTGGGGACCAAGGGCAATGTGGTATATAAGAAGATTGTTTCTGATTTGGGTTGCCCAGTAGTTGAAACTACTGCTATGCCACCTTCTGTAAATGGTCTTCGTCTTCGTGATGTACTCCTTAGTGCATTAAAGAAGAAGGGTATTCGGGTTATTGAAAACTGCAAGGCTGAAAAGGCTGAGATTTCTGGTAGCAAGGCTGTATCTGTACAGGCTGGTGGCGAGGTTCGCACCCAGACTTACAGTGCTGATAAGTTCATTCTGGCTACTGGCGGCTTCTACAGCGGCGGTATCACCATGCGTGACTTCGGTAAGACTGAAGAAGTTATCTTTGGGCTGCCAGTTGTTGCTGATTGCGACGAGGAGCGTTGGGTTAACAAGCAGCTCTTCTCTGACAAGAAACAGACCTTTGCAAAGACTGGCGTAAGAGTTAACGAGACTATGCGTGGTGTGGACGAGTCTGGCAATGTAGCTCTTGAAAACGTTTATGTTGCAGGCCGTAACCTGAGTGGCTATGATTTCTGCTTTGAGCATTCCGGCAATGGCGTAGCTTTAGCTTCGGCTTATAAAGCTGCCAAGGCTTGATTGAAAGGAGTATTATATTATGGAGTTAGAAGAAAGAGCAAGAGATTCAGCTGATAATTGTATTGCCTGCACATCTTGTGTTGCGGCATGCCCAGTTACCATGGCTAATCCTGACTATAAAGGACCAAAACTTGTAGGTCCGGCTCATAATCGTATGCATTTCTCTGATGAAAGCGATTATGAGGAATCCTTGAAGTTGTGTTCCAACTGCAAGAACTGTGATATTACTTGTCCTAATGGCGTTTCCGTAGCTACCTTGAATATGTTGGAACGCGCTAAGTATTACAAGGCTCATCCTGAGAAGCATACTCAGGCTGACAAGATGCTTAGTCACAACTTCCAGATGGCATCTCTGCTCAAGAGCATTCCATTTGGTCGTTCCTGCGCAAACCTTGGTATGTCCATCGGTGAAGCTATGGGCATGATGGGGGCTATGGGCATTGCTCCACAGCGTCATTCCCCAAGATTTGCTACCACTTATTTCACTGAGATGTTCAAGGACATCAAACAGCCTGAAGGCTTAACCAAGGAAGTACTTTTCTTCCCTGGTTGCTATATTGACACCAATGATCCTGAGGTTGGTGTGGCATTCGTAAAGGTTATGAATGCTAACGGCTATAAGGTATTGATGGATGATCGCTTCAAGTGCTGCGGTTCTCCATTGGTAGTAGCTGGTTATCTCGATGAGGCTAGAACTCATGCAGACAAGAATACAGAGATTATTGCTGAGTACCAGAAGAAGGGTATTCCAGTAATTGCCTGCTGTACTTCCTGTTCCTTAATGTTAAAGGCAGAGTACACTGAGCTCTTCGCTGA
>CACZYN010000007.1 GCA_902785445.1 uncultured Anaerovibrio sp. | reverse complement strand
CTTCTGCAAATCCTTGCTCATTTCCAGCTTAGTGGAGTTGGTAGTCTTACCATCTTTATCAGTAGTAGTAACCTCAGTCTTACTTAGAGCATCCTTGCCAACATTAAAATTGGTGGATTTGAGATTCTTAACCGACTTGGACAAACCACTCATCACAGAGTCAAATTCCGACCGAAACTCATCTCTGGCACTATCATAAGAAGACATCAACTCAGCAACGCCCTGACGTACACCATATACATCAGCCGCATTGAGGTTATAGCCTGTAGAGCTACTCTGGGTTCCAGCATAATTATTCCAAACATTAGAAATATTACTGGTTTTCTTCGTCGAATTATTTCCAAAAAGAGAAACACCATTGTCCTGGGCTAACTGGTAAAAGCTGTAATTACTTTTAGCCATCGATGAAATTGTCATAGCCATAAGTCATTCTCCTTCCGTCCCTGAAATGTATATCACATCCTGTGCAACAAGGGATAAAACCTACTCCTATTCTCAGTACACTCTATCACATAAGCCGTTTTTTGTCAATTATCGTTAAAAGTTATTAACAGTTTTATTAACATATTCACAGCCAAAATGAAGAAAGTTTACACAAAAGTGTAAACTTTCTCTTTGTTAATAAGTTTAAGTTTTTCTTCCCGAGACAGCTGTTTAATCTGCCATTCCCGACTCATAGCCTGAATTTTATCGGAAAACTCCTCAACATAGACTAATTCCACCGGCAATCTTCCCCGGGTGTATTTACTGGCCTTACCGCTGTTATGCATAGCCAGACGATGCTCAACATCCGTAGTATAACCAGTATAAAGCGAACCATCAGCACATTTTAATATGTAGGTGTAGGCTTTCATTATTCTGCTGCTTTAATCTTGATGCTGTTAATAACCACATCATGAACCGGACGATCCTGGGCACCAGTCTCTACATGACCGATTTCCCGAACTACCTCAATGCCCTTTACAACCTTGCCAAATACTGTATGATGGCCATCCAACCAAGGAGTAGCTGCCAAAGTAATAAAGAACTGGGAACCACCGGTATTTGGTCTGCCAGTATTGGCCATAGACAAAATACCCTCACTCTCATGGCGCAGCTCCGGTACAAATTCGTCCTGAATATTGTAGCCAGGACCACCCATGCCAGTACCAGTTGGGTCGCCGCCCTGAATCATAAATCCATCAATAACCCGATGGAAAATTACTCCATCATAAAAGCCGTTCTGAGCCAGCTTAATAAAGTTTTCAGTAGTTATTGGGGTCTTATCCTCTGTAAGTTCTACCTCAAATACTCCCATGTTAGTGTCAAATACTGCAATACGATTAGCCACTTTGTCATTCGCTCCTTTTTGATTATTGGTTCCCGCCATACAGCCGCTGGTCATCAGTACCACCAGCATCATGGCAAATACTAATATTTTCTTCATAAGTGCCTCCTTATTTATAAATCAACGGTTTGACAATACATCAAAGCCGTAATCTAGCATTTCAGCTGCCTCAACAAACCGACTTTCGTGAGTCGCAGAATGAAGCAATACCACCATCACTTCATCATTTTTTCTGCGGGCTGCGGAAATAAGGCATCCCTTAGCCGCTCTGGTCCATCCAGTTTTAACCCCGATACAGCCAGCATAATTATAAATTAGCTCATTAGTATTTTCACAGAATAGGGTTTCCCCTTTCGGATAAATACTGTCAACATACTGACTTTTAGTACCAACTATCCGTCTAAACAGCGGTTTTTTCATGGCATAGCTGGTAATAGTAGTCAAGTCACGGGCCGTGGTGTAATGATTGACGTCCGTAAGACCGTGGGGATTGACAAAATGGGTGCTTACAGCACCAAGCTCGTGGGCTTTATTGTTCATCATCCTCACAAAATTTCCCTCACTGCCCGCCACGGTTTCGGCTAAGGCCGAAGCTGCCACATTATCCGAAAGTAACAGCATCTGGGTCAACATATCAAACTGTCTTTTCACCTGACCAGTGTGAGCAAAGTATCCATAAGGAGTCCGGCCCGCTTGCCAGCTAACCGTAACCTCCCGATCGTTATTATTGTCCTCCAGCACCAAAATTGCCGTCATAACCTTGGTAAGGCTGGCAGGATATTCCCGCTTATCAGCATTTTTTTCATATAATACTTTACCGGTATTGTTATCCACCACCATAACTGCATCTGCCGTCACCTGGGGAACTGCCATCTTGGCTTCAACCAGACTACCGACGGTCAGCAGATATAAGGAGATCAACACTGCCGGTATTACTCGATGTCTTAATTGCAAAACTAACCCTTCTTTAAATTATTTCTTACTCTGTTGGTAGGCCACCATAATTAAATTTCTTGGCAGGCTTAGAATCGTCATTTGCATTGTCCTTTATAACCAGTACTGCGTCCTCATCCACATCCAAACTGGTATAAGTCCAACTCAAAAGATAATATTTTTCCGGCTCCAGCTCCAATAACATTTTCTGCTGTTTGTTGGCCGGATTGGTATATAAGTAGTACACACCGCCATCCATCTGTTTATGCTCGGCATTGCCAAAGGCTTTAGTAATGCCTGCCCTGGTAGCCCCATAGGTCACTCCATAAGGACCTACGTAATGCTTACTCTTACAGAACATCTCCACCACCTTTTTATCTTTCGCTGACACATAAATTTTCTGATCGGCAGAATAGGTGTAGCGAATCACCGGTACCCCCCGATGATACATCTCCGTATCAAAATCTGGTTCTCCCAGCTTTTCTTTCATTTCGTCTACACTATCTCCCAGGGACAATCCATTAAAGGTAAAGTCCGTAGGCTTAGCGGCGAAAGATACCGTTGATAATACAAGCAACAGCAGTAATACTATTCCCAAAATTTTTGTTATATATCTCATGGTTGGTCTCCTACTTCTTCAGGGACATGCCCTTGTCCACCACCATATCAATCCATTCTTCATGGAAGCCTGTGTCCATCAGGACTTCTTCCAAGCTGGCACAACGACGCTGGGTCAAAAACATGCTTACCCGCTCCTTGTCCACAGACTGCTCAATATAAAAATCCTGACCCTTAGTATCCTCTGCTGGAAAAGCTACCGTATATTCATGGTATTCTTCATCAGACAGGGACATTGGCAAACTGGATGAATGTGCCACCTTGGCACTGAAGGCTGGTGTAGCCTTTTCCAAGAGCTGTTTCGCCTCATAGATAATTGGCTGGGTGGTGTCCCGATATTCCTGCAATGCATCCGCCAGATCCTTGGTATCCTGCATAATAACTGCACAAATTAAATCCCGTAAGCTCTCATGGGTGGACAGATCAAATTGCAGCAAATAGGCCGAATCCGTTATTCCATCCAGCCATTTTTGTACAGCTGCTGTCATCAGCTTCTTGCCCTTAGCTGCCAGCAATTCATCCTGCATATGAAGCTCATGACAAAGGTTGTATATCCTCTGACCAGCTTCCTCAGAATTTCGGATGTTCTTTTCTGCACAGTGTTGGCAAATACCAATGGTATGATAAGTAAACGGTTTTTCCAGCAATTCCCAATCCGCCGGAAAATCCAAACTCAATTCTTCATAGTTTTTCTTTTGAGCTGCAATACGGCTCTTGGAAAAATAGGTAATCCCATCATTATCGTTGCGGAATTTTACCGTAAAGGTTCCCTTGCATTCCGGACAATGATACATCTTGTCCACCAACCGCACCCCAACATACATGGCATCGTTGGGCTTGAAAAAACCATAGGGCATATCATCAATAAAAGCATAGTTATATACTTTCATCAGGTTATCAGTGATCCTGGTCATATCAATATCTGGCATTATTACACCTCAGTTTCCAAAAAATACCTATATATTATAACGCATACATTCTGAAAAATACAAGGAAAAGGAATAACGATTTCACTTGCCCACGACCACAAAAATAGACTGGCAAATCTACCGGTCTAAATTGAAAACTTGTATTTATTGAATTTGTTGAGCCAACTCCTGAACCTGTTGATTAGAAAGGCTAGTGTATTCAACTATTTTTTCAATGGGCTCGTTTTTCTGGAGCATTTTAATTGCTATTTGAGAGCGCCCCTCTGCCAGGCCTTCCTGACGCCCTTCAACGCGCCCCTCATCTTGTAATTTTTCCATTATCTCACAAAAGGAGCGGTATTTTACAATGAAACGAGGACAAAGAGGTACTATCGGCGGTCTTGATGACCGTCTAAAAAATAGCCGTCATAAAGCAAAATTAACACGTAATCAAGTAGCAGAGCAGGTGGGTATTTCCTCCTCTACCCTTGCTGATTACGAAATAGGGCATAGACAACCCTCTTTGCCGGTTCTTGTTTCCTTGGCTGAAATATACAATGTAACTACTGATTACTTGTTAGGTAGAGATAATACCATTCCGTTTTATACATTAGACATAACTAACTTAAATGATGCACAACTGGATGCCATCAGACAAATAATACAGGTTATGAAGCACGGATAATTATATTCGTGCTTTTTTGCTGCCCTAACAATATACTTCTCATGCAATCATAAAAATTTAATGCGTATTCACACATCCCATTTCCTGCAAGATAATAATTCCAGTAATATTTGAGTTTTGCCGAGTGCCTTTGTGTTTCGAGAAAACTTAAAATTTAAAACAATAACAAAATACCCGTTGCAAACTTGCCTAGTTTGCAACGGGGTACGGTCCGTTATTCATATTTTTCTAGTATTGCCATCATTTCAGCTGGGGTTACAATAAATGTTTTCACTGGATAATGTTTTTTATTACCTGTAACAAGATAAGAATTGCACTCTCGCTTTTCCATAACCACTTCATAAAATATCAAATCATCCATATCCACCAAAGATTCACCTGTGGGATGTGGAAATACTTCAATACCGTGTTTAATAATCATATTCAGTAATTTTTCTATCCTAACTGAACTAAATTTAAACTTTGGTCTACGAAGGACTTCCTCATATTCCTGCAAAATATCCCTATGGTAAAGCGGTGTAAGCAGTCCATCTGCTATAGCATCATACACTTTAACTGTGGCAGAAGTACTATTCTTTGACAACAAAGCCGATATCAAAACATTGGTATCTATCACGGCATAAAACATAGCTTACTTCCTTTTTTTCTCTGCTCTTGCTGCTGATATTTCAGCATTAATTTCGTCAAGAGACATCTCTGGATGATCAGCCGCCTCTTCCCTAAGTGAATAAAAAGCATCCCGAAAATCTTCTCTGCAATACTTTGGCTCTGGCAGAGTTGCCGCAAAAGGAAGGCCACGCATCTGCTTACTTTTTTTCATAAACATACGAAATGCAGTGGGAAGATCCATCCCTAATTGTTCATAAATCTCAGCCACTTCCTGTTTTAACCCTTTATCTGCTCTAAACTGTATAAGTACCTGTTCCGCCATAATAATCATCTCCCACATTTTCAGCAAATACATTTGTATTATTTTATTATGTGTTTATACTACTATTATATGTAATATAGCATAAAAAAACAAGTTTACAGCAAAAAAGCTGCATCTTGCTTCTCTATAGCTAAAGAAGAAAATACAGCTTTTTAAAAATCCTATTAAATTTCCATAATGATCGGCAAAATCATTGGACGGCGACGGGTACGCTCGAAGATAAAGCGACCCAAGGCATCCCGCATGGCAGACTTAAGACCGGACCATTCGGTAATACCCTCGTCTTCGCACTTGGCCAAGGCTTCCTCCACCCGGTTACGCACATCATCCATGAGCTCCTCGGATTCTCTTACATATACAAAGCCCCGGCTGACGATATCCGGACCAGCCACAACCACACCGGCTTCCTTGTCCATGGTCACCACGATGATGATAATACCATCCTGGGACAGCTGACGGCGATCCCGAAGAACGATGTTACCCACATCGCCTACTCCAAGGCCATCAACCAACAGACGACCGGAGGTAACCCGACCGGCTACACAGCCCTTTTGCTTGGTAAACTCCAAAATCTGGCCATTTTCGCCAATGAAGATATTTTCCTTTGGCATACCCAGTTCCTGGGCCAGCTTGGCATGCTTAACCAAATGGCGATACTCACCATGAACCGGAATAAAGAACTTCGGACGCACGATATTGTGCATCAGCTTTAATTCTTCCTGACTGGCATGCCCGGAAACATGGATGCCATTCTCACGGCCATAAACCACATGGGCTCCCAATTTAAGGAGATTATCAATGGTACGGGATACCAGCTTTTCATTGCCCGGTATTGGGGTTGCAGAAATAATAATGGTATCTCCCGGCACAATGCTGACCTTACGATAATCTGACTGGGACATACGGGTAAGAGCCGACATAGGCTCACCCTGACTGCCGGTTGTAATAACCACAATCTGGTTTGGCGGATAATTGGTTATTTCATCAATATCGATAATGGTCCCCTCTGGTGCGTTGATATAGCCCAGCTCCAGGGAGATATTTAATACGTTTACCATGCTGCGGCCCATAACCGCCACCTTACGGCGATAGCGAATGGCCGTATTGATAACCTGCTGAATACGGTGAACATTAGAAGAAAAGGTTGCAACAATTATCCGGGACTGGGCATTATGAAATGCCTTATCAAAGGCCACACCAACAGTACTCTCACTAGGAGTATGACCATCCCGTTCCGCGTTGGTACTGTCCGCCATCATCACCAGAACGCCCTTGTTACCTAAATCGGAAAACCGGCGGAAATCCGTCATCTTTCCGTCTATCGGTGTATAATCCAGCTTGAAGTCACCCGTATGGACTATAGTCCCCAACGGAGTAGTAATAGCCAAACCAACCGCATCCGGAATACTGTGGTTTACCCGAATAAAATTCACATTAAAACAGCCAGCCTTTATGCTGTCCCCCTGATTAACCGGGTGCAACATACTAGAACCAACGCCGTTTTCCTTCAGACGACCCTCCAAAATACCCAGGGTAAGCCGGGTACCGTATACTGGGGCATTAATCTTCTTTAGCACATAAGGTAATGCACCAATATGGTCCTCATGGCCATGGGTTAGGACAATGGCCTTAATCTTCTCCTGATTTTCTTCCAAATATGTAAAATCAGGGATAACCAGGTCTATACCCAACATTTCTTCGTCAGGGAACATCAAACCCGCATCAATAAGCAGTATCTCATCACCGTACTGGACTACTGTCATATTTTTGCCGATTTCACCTAATCCGCCCAAAGGAATAATCTGTAATTTTTTCTCTTGTGGCAAAAATCACACCTCCATATTTAATTGTAACACTGTAAATAAATCGACTGCCACGATAAAATCCGAATCAATTTACATAAATCACGAAAAATTTACTCTGTATAAAATCTTGACCGAACAAAATCATTACACTCAATTATATGTTTTTTACCAGAGTTTGTAAAGAAAAAATATAAGATAATATCCAATAAAAATAGGCTGGAAATTGTCATACCCATGACACCTTCCAGCCCATTAAGTCTAATATTTTTAACTCAATAGTAATGCATCAGAATTTAATTCACTGCCTGCAGCCTTTTCAAACATGGCCAGCAGATCCTTGACCGTCAAATTCTTCTTTTCCTCACCCCGTACATCAATAAGGATTTTCCCCTCATGCATCATAATGAGACGATTACCACAAGCCAGGGCATCCCGCATGTTATGGGTAATCATCAAGGTGGTAAGCTTACGCTTATTTACTATTTCATTAGTCAGGCTCAACACCTGGGCTGCCGTCTTCGGATCCAGTGCAGCAGTATGCTCGTCCAAGAGCAACAGCTTTGGCTCTACCAAGGTAGCCATTAAGAGGGTCAGCGCCTGCCGTTGGCCACCAGATAAAAGTCCCACCTTGGACTCCAGCCGATCCTCCAAACCCAAATTTAAGGTCTTTAACTGTTCACGAATGTATTCCCGCTTTTCCTCGGCGGAACTCCAACGCAGGGTAGGTATTCTCCCCCGCCGGGAAGCAATAGCCATATTTTCCTCAATCTGCATATTGGCCGCCGTACCCATCATTGGATCCTGAAATACCCGGCCGATATACTTGGCACGTTTATGCTCTGGCAGCTTGGTTATATCCTGACCATCAATTACAATTCTGCCTGTATCCACCCGAAAGGTCCCAGCAATGGCATTCATCAGGGTGGACTTACCAGCTCCATTACCACCAATTACCGTCACAAAATCTCCCGGTTCCAGGTGAAGAGAAACACTCCTGAGAGCAATTTTCTCGGTGATGGTCTTGGGATTAAAGGTTTTGGAAATATTCTCAATCTTTAACATTCTGACCCACCTTTCTCTTCTTGAACTTGGCCTGGAACAAAGGCATTGACAGGGCAATAGCCACCAGAATAGCCGTAAACAGCTTCAAATCGTTTGGCGGCATACCCATTTGCAAAACGACGGCTATTACCGCACGGTAAACTATGGAACCTAAAATAACCGAAATCAGGCAATTTTTAAAGCTGCGGGTACCAAAGAGGACCTCACCAATAATTACTGATGCCAAACCGATAACGATGGTGCCTACTCCCATACCCACATCAGCAAACCCATTAGCCTGAGCAACCAGGGCCCCGGAAAAAGCCACCAGCGCGTTGGAAATCAACAGCCCTAAAATAATGGTAATATCCGTATTAATACCGTTGGCGCGGATCATATGAGGATTACAACCAGTAGCTCGGATAGCCGCTCCAATTTCTGTTCCAAAAAACCAATAGCAAAGCACTCCAGTAAATACTACCACAATAGCCCCCACCAATAAAATCATCTGGGAAGCAGAAAAATCTGGTATAGCATAGAGACTAAAAATGGTATCAACCTGCAGCAATGATAAATTAGCCTTGCCCATTACATGTAAATTTACAGAATAAAGGGCTATCATGGTCAAAATACCTGCCAACAGTGCTGGAATTTTTAGCTTGGTACACAAAATGCCAGTAACTATACCACTAAGCATGCCTGCAAACCCAGCAGCCAGCATAGCCGGAATCGGACTCCAACCCGCCAAAAGGCATGCAGCAGCGGTAGCCGCTCCCAACGGGAAACTGCCTTCCACGGTCAAATCCGCAATGTCCAGCACCCGAAAGGTAATATATACACCAATCGCCATCAGGGACCACAACAATCCCTGGGAAATAGTAGGAATTATCAAATCCAATATAAAAACCTCAATTCACCTAAACGATAAAACTCCAGGCATATTGTTCGCATCTCGCGGCTATATGCCTGGAGCAATAACCATTGTACAAGAAAAATTAATTAATTACGTCGGCATCCTTCAGAACATCTTCCGGAATGGTGATGCCCAGCTTAGCGGCATTTGCCTTGTTGATAGCTGCCTTCAAATTCTTGGCATTCTGAATTTCCATATCAGCTGGCTTAGCCTTGCCTTCCAGAATATCTGCTGCCATCATACCTGCCTGACGGCCCAACTGATAATAATCAATACCGTAAGTAGCCAAACCGCCGGCCTTTACCATGTTGGACTCACCGCAGATAACTGGCTTCTTGGCAGCTTCCGTGATAGAAATCATAGTAGGCATTGCGGAAGCAATTACATTATCAGTAGGAACATAGAAGGCATCTACTTTACCGGTGAGACTCTGAACTGCCTGCTGAATGTCGTTTACAGTAGAAATAGTTGCAGCCTCTACTTTCAAGCCCTTGGACTCGGCATATTCCTTCATTACCTTGTACTGGATTTCGGAATTTACCTCACTGGAGGTATATACGCAACCAATGGTCTTGGCATTTGGACACAACTTTATCAACAAATCAATTTGTTCCTTAATTGGATTCATATCACTGGCACCGGTAACATTACCGCCTGGAGCCTTATTGGACTTAACAAGCTTAGCGGCCTCGTAATCAGTAATAGCACAGCCTACAATTGGAATATCCTTAGTAAGGTTAGCTACTGTCTGAGCAGCTGGAGTTGCTATAGCATAAATTAAATCAACCTTATTGGTTACAAAACGCTGACCAATGTTTTGTAAATTTGACTGATCAGCCTGAGCATTCTGATTATCAATGGTAAGGTTCTTGCCTTCCTCGAACCCACGCTCCTTTAAAGCATCAATAAATCCTTTGTTGGCCGCATCCAAGGCATCGTGTTCCACCAGCTGAACTACACCAACACTATACTTCTTGTCAGCGCCGGACTTGTTCTGGGAACCACAACCTGCCAGCAAGCCAAAGGACATAATCGCAGCTACCCCCAATGCTGCCATTTTCATTTTCTTGGAAAACATCATTCATTACCACTCCCATTACTTAAAACATTATAAATAAAAACATGACAATATTATACATTATTGTTTCAAAAAAATAAACTATGTATTTTATAGAAATACAAAAATATTTTGTTTATGGATAAATTGACAATAATATTGGTGTGATAGTATAAATATAATAGTATCGTAGATAATAATATCCGATGTGAAAACGCTAAAGGAATGAATTAATATATGAAAAATATACTCATCAATCATTTCAAAATTAAGGAACGGAACAGTTCCTTAAAGATAGAATTTCTCGGTGGTTTGCTCAACTTTTTTACCATAATGTACATTGTTGTGGTAAATCCTTCCCTTTTTGCTCAGGCAGGTATGGATTTTGGCGGTGTTTTTATCGCCACCATCCTGGCTATTGTCATCGGCTGTTTTTATATGGGCATAATCGCCAATTATCCTATTGTTATTGCTCCAGGCATAGGCATTAATGCCTATGTGGTATATACCGTTGTTATTGGTATGGGCTACAGCTGGCAAAGTGCTTTGGGTTGCTGTTTTGTGGCAGCTACTGTCTTTTTGTTCTTGAGCATGACGTCCTTTCGGGAACAGCTGATCAATTCCATCCCCGAATGCTTAAAGACTGGTATTACTGCCGGCATCGGACTATTTGTCGCCTTTATCGGATTGAAGTCTGGTGGCCTGGTGGTAGCTTCAAGTAGTACCTTTGTTACTATGGGTGATCTTACCACGCCTGAAGCTGCAATTACCGCCTTTGGCGTTATCCTTTGTTTAGCCTTGTCGGTAGCCAATGTACCTGCGGCCATGCTGGTGGGGATGCTGATATTGACCCTAATCGCCTTTTTCTTGGGATTGTTGCAATTTCCCGAACTACTTTTTTCCCTGCCTACTGGCATTGACAGCACTATGGGTGCTTTAGATTTTAGCCAGGTTCCTGCAATGATGCCAATAGTAGTTGTCATCTTGCTTGTTACCATGTTTGATACCACTGGTACCATGATCGGTGTAGGAAAACAGGCCAAAATCATCAAAGAAGGCGTATTCCCAAACCTTCGCAGTGCGCTTATGGCTGACGCTTTTGCCAGCTTTTTTGGCACCTTCTTTGGTACAGGACCTTGCTCCAGCTTTGCGGAATCCTCAGCTGGTGTTCTGGCCGGAGCCCGTACTGGACTGGCCGCTGTAATATCAGGCGTATTATTTATTTTTCTTATATTTTTATTCCCGTTGGCTCAAGCAATTGCCGCCGTACCATCTATCACCGCACCGGTACTGATAATTGCCGGTATTCAAATGTTTAGTGAAATCATGTCTCTGGACTGGATGGATAAGCGGGCTATGTTCTCCTCTGTAATGGCCTGTATAATGATGCCGCTCACATACAGCATTACCAACGGAGTAGCCTTGGGCATGATAAGCTATGTGGTATTAAGTATTGTAGATGGCAAGCGTAAGGAAATTCATCCTCTGCTATACCTTTTCACTGTATGGTTTATGCTGGAATTCTTGAAATTTTTTTAATTAATTTAATACATTAAAGCTATGGATAAAAGATATTATCCATAGCTTTTTTATTTGCAGGAAAAAGGCTATTAATGGCGAATATACAACATATAACGAATTGAATATGTTGGACACCGTTAGGATATCAATAATGTACTCTCTAAGGGGGACTGTCTATGGAAATTGCATTAGGTTTTATTGTATTTCTACTATGTCTGGTAATCGGCGTACGTTTCGGTGGACTTGGACTAGCGGCAGTCAGTGGATTGGGTCTGGTGGTGTATGTCTTTGGCTTCGGCTATAAGCCTGGAGTACCACCAAACGATGTAATGCTGACTATTTTGGCGGTAGTTACCTGTGCGGCTTTTCTGCAGACATCAGGCGGTTTGACTGTACTGTTGAAATGTGCTGAAAAGATTTTGCGAAATAATCCAAAATACGTTACTATTCTGGCACCTATCACCACTTGGTTTCTGACCGTTCTGTGCGGAACTGGTCACGTATGCTATACCATGTTCCCAATTATTTATGATGTGGCTATTAAGGAAAACATTCGTCCTGAACGGCCAATGGCTGTTTCCTCGGTGGCTGCCCAAATGGGTATCTGCGGTTCTCCGGTATCTGTAGCCATCGTTTCCATAGTAAGCTTTTTGACCATCGCGGGGTATGATATCAGTATCGCCAAAGTTTTGATGATTTCCATTCCTTCCACCTTCTTCGGTGTGTTGGCCGCAGCTATTTGGTCCATGCGTCGTGGCAAAGAATTGGAAAATGACCCGGAATTCCAGGCCTTGATTGCTGACCCAGAACAGCGCAAATATGTTTATGGCTCCACTGAGTCATTATTGAACAAAGAACTGCCTCGGTCCAATTACATTGCCGTAGGTATTTTCGTTGTTGGTATTCTTGTGATTGCTCTTATGGGTAATCTGCCAGATTATTTGCCGCATTTTTCCGCCGGAGTCGGCAAGCCGGCAAAGCCAGTTTCTATGACACTGGTAATTCAGATGGTTATGCTGTGCATTGCCTCCCTGATATTGTTCTTCTGCAAGGTAGATGCCAAGAAAGTAGCTGATTCCAATGTTTTCCGGGCTGGTATGGTGGCCCTGGTATCCGTTTATGGTGTTGCCTGGACAGCCAACACTTTGTTTTCCCACCATATGGACTTCTTAAAGGGTGTATTGATAGCGGCTGTTGGAGTTTATCCATGGGCTTACGCCATAATCGCCTTCTTCACATCCAAGCTGGTAAATTCCCAGGCAGCGGCTATTGCCGTTGTAGTACCGCTAGCATTAAGTGCTGGAATTGAACCGGTTATTATCCTGTCCTTCATTTCCGCCTGCTACGGCTACTTCTTCCTACCAACCTATCCATCAGATTTGGCCTGTATCGGTTTTGACCGGTCCGGCACTACCAAAATCGGCAAATACATTTTAAACCACAGCTTTATGATACCGGGCCTTATTGGTGTTATAACCGGTTGCTGTGTAGGTTATATTATCGCCCATGCTATAGTGTAAGATACTAGAACTAAATACAGCAAAGAGCCTCAAGCAGTTGAGGCTCTTTATTATTACTCCAGTGCTCGAAGGGCCGCCTTTCGAGCGTGAATAAGGGTAGTATCAAACAATGGAATGGACGTATTCTCCTGATTGACCAAGAGGCCAATTTCTGTACAGCCAAGAATGATTCCCTGAGCACCATCGGTTTTTAGCTTGTCCATTATTTCCAGATATGCTTTGCGGGAGGAATCCTTTATTTCTCCCAAGCAAAGTTCATTGTATATAACATTATTTACAATCTCAATGTCCTCTTCGGCAGGTATCACTACCTCAATACCATGCTTTTTTAATATATCCTTGTAAAAATCCATTTGCATGGTGTATTTGGTGCCCAGAAGACCTACCTTAGTAATATTATTATTTTTCAATTCCATGGAAACAGCTTCGGCGATATGAAGAATTGGAACCTTGACGCTTGCTTGTACTTCTGGAGCTACCTTATGCATGGTATTGGTGCAGATTAAAATAAAATCTGCACCGGCACGTTCCAAAGATTTAGCTGCCTCTGAAAGAATATCGGCAGTTAAATCCCACCGCCCTGTGGTCTGGGATTCTTCTACCGGTGCAAAATCAACGCTGTAAAGAATAATCTTTCCGGAATGGAAACCACCCAACTTATCTTTGACAATTTCGTTGATTACCTGATAGTAAGTTACCGTGCTTTCCCAGCTCATACCGCCAATTAATCCTATTGTTTTCATATTTATCACCTCTGAATTAATTATAGCACAGCTGTCTCTTCCCCTAAAAATGCCACAGAGCTGGAAAAAGGACTGAGGATATTAACAAAAATATTGGACAGCAAATAAAAGAATGCCGCACCAGTTAATGGTACGGCATTTTTTATTTCAGGCAAAAAATCTCTTTTACATACAATATTGCCCTGCATTATTTATTTTTTAAAAGCAATAGTTATCATTGAAACAACAATTAAAACAACCGAACATACCCAGGCTGGCATTTTGACATTTTTCAATTCGATTATTTCTTTTTCTAGTTCCACTATAGATCCAACAACACCAGAAACATTATTGGTCTTTAACTTATGAATCAATCCCGCAACAGCTATTAGCACGATACTGGCCAAAATAAATAAATAAAATCCTGCCCCTAAACTAACAGCACTTCCAACCATTTGGCCAAAAAATCCATCTTTTGCTGCTTCATGCATCTTTGACTGATAACCTATAAAAAATAATATGGCCATTACTAAATAGGTTTGTCCAGCAGCCAATGCCATGGAATATTTCCCCGAATAAAAACCATATCCTGCCAATCCAGCTATTAACAAAAATACAACTGCCGTAATAGGGTCTGTATCCATCGTTGACACGCCTATACCAATCACTTTAATAATTGGCACAAAAACGGATACTGCCGCTAATATAGCCCCGCCATAGCCAATCTTAATTAATTTATCAGGATCTCCCAAAATTCCCTGTGCCTGTTGACTGTTTACAGCATTATTTACCCCAGAAACAAACTGATTTGCGACGTTTGATGTAGTTTCTTTAACAGATTGCATGGAAAGCTGAGGATCCCTATTAACAGAATTCACATTGTTATAATCTGCACTTGGGCCTGGAGCACCAACTTTATGACCGCACTTAATACAAAATAAGCAGTCATCACTTAGTGGTTCACCACATTGACTACAATATTTCATACGCAAACCTCCTTTACAAATCTTGATGTATTCAACTATATCTTCATAATACTATGATAATAATTTTTAGTCAATATTATCAACTATCTAATCCATTCCTTCTTTAGTAGTTCAATTGGTCGTCAAAGATATCATACTCTGCCCCGGAATACATCTGAGACACTTTATCTCCCAAAACTTTCTGTAAAATTGGATAGGCTTCATCCCCAGTGCAATGCCCAGTTATTACTTTCTGAATTCCTGTAGCTTCAACCCTTTTTGCAAAGGCCTCCACTTCCTCAGGAGATGTTTTGTATAAATGAAAACCACCTATTATGGCATATATTGGTGCGTCATTATACTGCCTTTGCACTTCCCTGATTATATTATCTGCCCCGCCATGGGAGCAGCTGTTAAAAATGACAAGACCTTTTTCTGTTTCAAAAACCAGACTCTGTTCATGAGCAAAAAGTTCAGGAAAAAACATATCATTTTCCTTGATAAACATTTTCGCCTTTTTACCAGGCTCTGTCATATCAAATAAGTGTGGTACCAGAGTTACACCCTTGCAGATTTCATAAATGCCATCAACATATTTGATTCTGGATTTGAACTTTTCCAGCCAGCCTTTATGTATACCAATATATTCCATTCCCTCTTCCTTTTGGGAATAACAGTTTTCCTTGCAGGAACTTCTTAACAACATAAATGCTTTTTTATTTTGCTCAAAAAATGCCTCCATTCCATCGGAATGATCATAATGGGCATGGGACAACACTGCCACATCCACCTGGGACAGGTCCACTCCCGCCACCTCAGCGTTATGGGAAAAGGCCTCCGAGGCTCCGGTATCCAACAGAATTTTCTTATCACCATATTCAATGTAAATTGAAAGTCCCCACTCATTTAAAAAATTAGCCGCTGGCAAATTGTCCATTAAAACCTTGATTTTCATAGATACACTTCTTTCTTTGCTCCATTTTTTACAGTAATATCATTTCCCATTTTTTCGATGTTCTAATGATATATCATAACTTTTTCCGCTTAGCAGAGTATTCTGCCCTCTTCTCATGCACTGCATAAGCCTGCAAAGATTCTGGAGAAGTAATACCCAAATATTGCTTTAAAGCATCCTGCAACAAATGTGAATAATTGACCTTTTCTTTCTTGGCTAAAATATCAAGCCAACGAGGAATAGTAACAGTTTTATTAGTGGCCTTATTTAGCATTTTTTCCCGAAACGGTGGCATCCAGGCCTCAATCATGGCAATAACTTGCCCTTTTTCAAAGTCAATATCCATTACATCTGTTGGCTCCGGGATTGCTTCTTCGTCTTCTTCCATACAGTAAATATGGAGTTGTAAAGCCTCTCGAGCATTCGTAAATGCCTCATTTATATCAGATGCACATGGACAACATCCAGGTAAATCTGGAAATTCAATTACAACACCATCATTACCCACAGTAATAATAGCTGGAAAAGAATATATATCTTTCATAATATGCACATCTCCTTTATCTAGGTAGTGTTATGCCAGCCTGCCGTGCAATAGTAATAACGGTTTTTAAAGGCATATCTTTTTTAGGATGCGTTATTGTGACTCGTCCTTTTTTATTCGGATGCTTAAAATGATGATGATCGCCTACACAATTAACTTCATACCATCCATCCGCTTTAAGCAGCTTTATTAATTCCCGTGAAGAATAGCTCCGCACTTTAACACCCTGATAAAAAAATAACGCATATTATTACACGTGTCAATATTTTGCATTTCGCACACAAAAATGCCGTACCAGCCAATGGTACAGCATTATATATTGCAAGCGAAAATCTCATTTTCGCCTTAATTGATGGTGGAGATGAATCATATCGCACTGTATTGGCTAAACAACAACTTATATTCCAAGGACCCACGATCTCTATTTTATACTTTCCGATAAGGGACCCTTATTGAGACTAATATAACGCTTAGCGGTATCATCCAAGTAATTTACAAATCTCCTAAAAAAACACCCCCGAAGCCAGCTGTCACGCTGTTTCCGGGGGGCATCATTCATGCTATCAAAGACGGTGCAAAATTAAATAATCCAAAAAATCCGACAGTACCCTAGTATATCCAAGCTACGGTTCGTGTCTCCTGATATGTGGTGCCTTTTTATCTATTTCCTATTTAAAATCTGTTGATTTTAAGCAACACGCTTCATTGTCCACGAAGTATATCCTCTAGCATCAACTATTTTTATGGTATTACCATTATCATATATTTGCATCACAGAATTAGGGTTATCGCTCCCCGGGCTATCACACCACATGCAAGTTACTTTTCCGTTAGAAACAAAAACATCTGCTATTGCTGTGTATCCAACACTGAAAAGAGATCTTGACCCTTTTTTCTTAACGGTACCTACTAAATCATCGTCTTTATATACCATCTCAATAATAGTACCTTCAGGATATCCTCCCATTCGATTCAAATTTTCTGATGACATAACTCTGTATGTCCCCTGCAAATCCGCCAGTGTCATTGCATTTGCCGTTCCTGTATTCATAATGAGTGCTACGCATGGCAGCAACACAGCCAGACAAAACATCATCAAAACATTTTTCATTTTTTTCATTTTCTAATCCCCCATTTCTTTTTTACGGACAACTTGCTCTTGCATCTTTCAATTCTTTTGGATTGTCCATTTTACATTGAATTATGCAATGCACCACTTTTGTTGAATCATTCAACTAAGAAAATTATAGCATCGTTGTCCCCCCCCCGCAAGACAAAAGTCCTTTTCTAATGAAAACATAATCCACCTCTAATTTCCCACTAATCTTCCCACAACAATTATTTCTGTCAATTCCCTTTACTATAAGTATATACAATCCAATTTCCCATCTTTTGAACAATCCTCGATTATAAGATGTTGATATTGTATTACATCAAAATTTGTTTGTAGCGTTTTTAACATACAAAAAGACCAGAACCACTCTAGAAATGATTCTGGCCTTCTTTATGTGTAGACGAAAATCTCATTTTCGTCTTAATTGATGGTGGAGATGAATCATATCGCACCATATTGACGGAACAACAACTCACACCACATCATCTTTAAAAAATGTTTCTACACACTTAACACATTCTAGACAGGGATTTTTTTAATAACTATAACACAATTATCAAAAGTAACTACATGTGTGGTAGTCCTTTTTTTGTTTCATTACAATGGCAAAACATACACATAAGACTACCTACCTCGTTTTTAAATCATCCAAGAACATTTCAGCATTGGGGTATACCATCTTTTCCCATTCTATATAGTTCATCTAACTTTTGGGAAAGCATTTCCCTTTCTCCACTACCATTGGTTTTAAACCGTAATAATGGTAAACCATAAACTTCCAAGATATGGTCTTTAAGGGCATCTCTTTCTGCCTGACGTGTTCCATCCCTATGATAATAAAATCCATCAACCTCTATAGCCAATATAGGCATCTTCGTTACCTTGTTGAAAATCAAGAAATCAATATGCGATAAACCTGTATTAACAAAACGCTGTTCCTCAACCGTCATCTTTGATTTATCTACAAACAGCAACTGTAATGGATGGTGGCATAATACGCCCAGCAAGTTATAATCTCGTGCTGACAATACTTCCTGAATAAGAGCAAACATAAGATTTTCAGAATCATACTCAGAAATTCTCTTATGCCCCTTTAAATACTCTAATCTTTTATCATTGTATTGCCGGTAAAGATAGTCGAAAACCGAACTAATTTCACTATGCTGTATATCACAATTATTGTATCTAATGTAACCTATCAAGTCACCAATATTACTACCCAAAGGCTGTTCTTTATTAGACGTAACAAGGATGAGTCTTTTTTTAGCTCTTGATATAGCGACATTCAATAGATTAGGATCATCAGAAAAGCTGGTAACTGTATCGTCTACTGTTGAAAGAATAATGACCTCCTTTTCCCGTCCCTGAAATTTATGTACGGTAGCAATATCAATGCCAGTGTTATATAGTTCTTTACTTAATTGCTCTACCTGATTCCGATATGGAGTAATAACCCCAACCTCATCATTTGAGCAATCTAATTGGGGTATAATATCTCTGCAAATAACATCAATCTGGCGCTGATTCATATGATCACGTTCATGACTGCCAGGAACTGTTGTTACAAGCTGTAATGCACTACCCTCTGTATCCCCTTTTGTCATAATAATCAGTTCATCATTATAAAATTTCTTGTTACAGAATCCTATAATTTGTGGATGGCATCTGTAATGCTCGCACAACGTAACCTTGGGAATCTTTTTCCCAAAAATATGATGTACAGAAGAAAGAAAACTGTGCTTTGCAAAGTTGTATCCTTCATTAATATTATATTTACTAAACATTTCATAAAGGCATTGTTGTTGTTTACCAGTTACAACATTTGGCAGCTGTTTTATATCCCCAACAACTACAGCATTGGATGCGCAAGACAATGCCAACATTCCAGTAGCAACATCTGACTGAGATGCTTCATCAATTATTACATAATCATACTGAATTCCAGCACACAAGCTACTTCGTGATGTATAAGTTGTGCTTAAAACAACAGGATATTCATCTAAAAATGTATTTGGATTTTTCCAAAAATCCTCCTTGGTAAAAACAGGTCTATCACTCGTGTTAACATATCGTTTTACAAGTGCTTCTTTAAAACAACAAAGTGATATCTCTGTGAATTCCTTTATCAAAGAAACAGAATCAATATTATCTAACCTGGACTGGGTTTCAGATATTTCGTTTTCTATCTCATTCAAACGGGCTTCATAAAAAGAGCACTGCAATCTATTAATGACTTCAACAGAATCTTCGTTTATTAATTTTCCAACACTGATTCCATGTGTAATACAACGATACAATCTGTATAGCAAACTTGCCTTTTTAGTACCATTTAATATATCCTGATATTCCTGCCAAAAATCCATTAATTTGCCAGAAGAAAGTTTTCGCTTCGAAAGCACTAAAGTATTATTAACAACAAGGGAAGAAATATGGTTATACTCAAGCTCGACATCGTATTTTTCCTGCTGCAAATCAGCTAGATGTTTTTGATCCTGAAAAACCTTTTGCAATTGTATAGACTTTTCTCTAACCATTTTATTAATGTCGCCTGATTTAAGCTCGTGCGTATCATTTAACCAATCAGCAAAATTAGGATATTTTCCATTTTGGGATTTTATGAATGACTCTTTTCTATTATTATTTCCTAATTTCGCTACTATAAAATCCATCTGATACTGTGGAGAGGCTAATTTATCAAACACATTATCAATTGCAGAGTTATTGTTGCTGACAACCTGAATGGTTTTCCCCTGTATTACAAGATTGGCAATGATATTTAAAATTGTCTGTGTTTTCCCAGTTCCGGGTGGGCCTTCAATTACACTAATGCGATTAGCTAACGCATTT
The DNA here is from genome assembly GCA_902785445.1 of uncultured Anaerovibrio sp. Lineage (GTDB taxonomy): Bacteria > Bacillota > Negativicutes > Selenomonadales > Selenomonadaceae > Anaerovibrio. The sequence continues at coordinate 3,241 of CACZYN010000007.1, read as the reverse complement.
GTTACAGCATTAAATTGGCTGTCATTACAACCAAAAGGGAAAATTGGTGCTGAAAAATCACAGTCCGTATGAGCACAATATGTATCTGGTTTTAAATATAAAGCACTCGCAGTATCTTCACTCAAATAATCGATTTTTTTATATTGCTGTGACAATATCGCAGTATCATCATCGGCACGAACACTTATAAAGTCAGCTACTTCCCGGAAATAATCAAAAATTTGTTTTGCATCACCATTTTCTAATACAGATTTCTTTACTTTTAACTCTTCAAATTTATAATCTTGTGCCGATCCGTTTGCAAAAACGATATGCCAATATTCAATATTTTCCCCTTTAAAATCATATATAGCTACAACATTGTATAACAGTTGTTTCCTATGCCATATCTGACAGTTTTGTGGATTTATAATTACTGGTTTATCCAAATATATAACATTTTGACGGTTGTATTTATATACCTTTCCATTATCAAATTTGATAACCCATTTGTTAGAAACATTGTCAAATACACATTCACTGACATTAGGGGTTATTGTTTTTCCATTAGCAATAATCAAATTTGTTCTCGCATCCATATAAGTAACCGCTCCTACGTTATAAAATAACCAGTTAGCAAAAAACTAACTGGTTAATATTTAACGATACACCATCACATAAAATCCATTATATCCTTTTCACTCCATAAGTCATTAAAAACCATAGGCTTTTTAATTGGCATACTCTCTGCTCCCATCAGGATACTCCAGGTAAGCTCTCTTTGTCTCAACATCAAATTTTGCGATAGGCTTGTTGCAGACCTTCGCTTTCTCTATAGCTGAACGGACAGCCGCAATCGCCCGTCTGTCCATTTCCGCATCCTGATCGCTAATTATATCTTTGTAAGAGATTGAATCATCTTCGGAGACGACTTTGATTTTCATATCTCCTATTTGTTTAATACCCACACTCATTTGTATCACACCCCAATATTTTTACCAAGAACCACTGCAAACTTTAATCATACTGTTTTTAAATGTTTGTTGATGTGAACCTTTGTTCTTATAGTTAGTATAGCATAATGCATTAGAAATAACCAATAATCTACAAGAAAAGGCCAGAACCAATCTAGAAATGGTCCTGGCCTTCTTTATTACAGGCGAAGTTTACATTTTCGCCTTAATTGATGGTGGAGATGAGGAGAATCGAACTCCTGTCCGAAAGCGTTGTTATATGGACTTCTCCGAGCGCAGTCAATGTTTAAATTTAAGAGATGGGCAGACACAGACAACCGCCGTCCCTCCGATCCTGGAGAAATTTCCCCTAAGACCTCCAGGAGTCAGTCCTTTGGGTATCCCGCTATTGGCCTCTTATCCGCTCACGCGGGAGATAAGCAGACAGAGGTTAGCATTAAGCTGCTAAAGCGTAGTTTTCGTTTGCTTTTATATTTAAAGCGTTTTCACCTTACTGACGGGGCTAGGTGACCCCCCGGCTCGCTATCCATACTCCAGCCACCCCCGTCGAAACCTTTACATCCCCCTGTACAGGGAAATCTCAGGTTTAAGAGATTTCTGTTATATGAACTAGTGTTTTCATTATACCCATAATACAGAAAAAGTCAATCGAAATTTATCTTTAGTCTCAAGAGTTTGCTGGTAAATGATACGATTGTTATTTTTCAATGGCAATCAATCATCCAAGAAATTATTAATCAATTTCAAAGCACTTCCTGCCTTGGAAGCTGCTTTTGAATCAGGATTTGCATTGGAAGATGAGGTATTAGCTATTGCTTTTTGCTCACCTAAATCATCAATAGGTGCCACAAGGATTTTACCTGTACCCCGATATACATTAACTACCCCTTCGCCAGTTGCTATACTGCTAATAATCGAATTATTAACTTTTTCTACAGTAAATTGTAAATTTCCAGACCAAGCAACAGCGTATGGACCATCAATTCATCATAAGGAACGGAAGACTCCAATACCGCTACTCCATCGCCAACTAATTTAGTATTGAACAATCCCTCGCCGCCTAAAATTGCCGAAGAGAAATTTGCTCTGGACTGTATATCAATCTGTATATTACCAGAGCTTGCAAGATACATACCGTCTTCCACAACTATTCCGCCATCCCAATCCTTAGGATTAACTAAAATAATATGCTTATATGTTGGTTCAAGAATTAAGGTACCGTTACCCGAATACAGTGGTTTTACAGCTGATTCGTTATTTACAACACTCTTCACCATTTTTCCGAGAAAATCGCCGGCATCCTTTACATCTGATTTTACCGAAATATTGCCTACCATCATCTGCATAGCGCCAGCTTGCAATCGATATGAGTCATCTTTTAAGTCAATCCAAACTTGACGTTTACGTATGTTCATTTCAGAAGCATAATACGCAAACACCGCCGAAAGGGGATTAGTTGATAAATCCTTTTTATACTCATATACCTTTACTGCGCCTAGCTCAGAGACACAACATCTATTATTTCCTTCCTCTTGCTTTATGGAAAAAGTACCGTTATATACCGGTACATTATTTACTTGTCCAGCATCTGGTGCTGAACCAATTTGTGCACCACAGCTAGTACAAAATCTAGACCCATCTGGCAATTGTTGCCCACACCTAGTACAAAACATACTGTTCCCTCCATACATAGATATATATTTCCCATGACCATCTTACCATATGTATTTAACCATTACAAATAGCAGTCCCAAAGCACAAAATAGCCCAGCCGGCAGAAAACCAACTGGGCTGTCCTTATATGAATTAAATTATATTTCACCTTCGTCCATTATTCCAAGCTTTCTCTTCCAATAGCGGGAATAAATAGCCCCTAACGGATTATGGGATAGCAACCGATCCTTCACCACTAGTGTGGTCACCGGACCAGGGCAGGCTCCATTGAAAATTGCATCATGACCTACACAAAGGCCACAGGAAATATACAGTTCAGTTCCCTTCTCGGCTAATATCTTGGCCTGAAATTTAGGATTACACATAGCCTCATGGGCCAGCTCCGGCTTCACCTGTTTTAAACCAAGATTCTTTTTGTTAAAGCTGCAATTTTTACAACACACACTATAAAACTCGAAGCCTTCCTTTTTAAAGAATTTAGCAATATACCGAGCCTCCGCATTAAGTCCAATACAAAAAGCCATCCCCAGCTTTTTGTAACCCATGGTCTTGGCAAATTCGGCAGTTTCCTGAAGACGGGTAATATTACTGTAAAAAGTACCCTCCACATAGGC
>CACZYN010000006.1:11688-35849 GCA_902785445.1 uncultured Anaerovibrio sp. | reverse complement strand
GTCCGTAATCCGTGATGCTGATATGGCTAAGGAAATGACTAACTACACTAAGAACAACGTTCTGCTCCAGGCTGCACAGTCCATGCTGTCTCAGGCTAACCAGAGCAGCTCCAACGTACTCAGCTTGCTCCAGTAATTGGATAGTAGAGTTAAAACTTAACACAACCATAAAAATTGGGCCGGTCTTTGACCGGCTCTTTTTTTGATATTTTACCTGTGGAGAAAAGGAAAAATCATTATTGTTGCAGTATAATATAAGTGAAATATAAGATAGGAGCCCGAGGATATGAAAATTTCTGCGGTGTATATTGCCAAAAATGAGGGGAAAAATATAGCTCGTTCACTGGAGTCCATAAAGGACACCGTGGACGAGCTGATTTTGGTTGACACTGGTTCTACAGATGATACGGTAAAAATCTTTAAATCATATGGAGGTCAAGTTTTTTTTCGTGAATGGGACGATGATTTTTCCGCACCACGGAATGTAGCGCTGTCTAAAGCTACCGGAGATTGGATCATTATATTGGATGCAGATGAGAGCTTTTCCAAAGACACGCGGCAAAATATTGAGCAGGTGCTCAGAATAGCAGCGCCTGAGTCTAATGGTTTGCTGATTAATATGACTAATTATGATAAGGATACAGGGGAGGCTTTGGATGAGTTTTATACTCTGCGGATTGTTCGTAATATAAAAGGCCTCAATTATAAGGGGAGAATTCATGAAACGCTGCATATAGGAGATGAAGATTTTTCAAATGCCCAACGTGTGACGAAGGAAATTTTATCCATTGATCATACCGGTTATACCGCCAGCATATCCAAGGAGAAACATCAACGTAATTTACGGCTAATGAAAGAAGCCATTGCGACTGGTGATCCTGAGGAAAGATATTATACTAGTTTATATGAGACCTATGCCGCTATTGGGAACATGGAAAAGGCCATACATTATGCCAAGTTGGATGTGGCCAGAGGGAGGCAGCCAGTTACCTATGCCAGCCGTAGCTATCGGGGGCTTATGCGTTATTATGCTGAGGATAATTCGTCTGCAGGCAAGATACGGCGAGCCCAGTTTGTTCAGCAGGCGGTGAAAGATTTTCCTGAACTACCAGACTTTCATGCGGAGTATAGTGAGTGCCTGTACCAATTGGGAAAATTTCAGGAAGCCAAGCAGGAGATAGAGACAGCTATTGCATTATATAAGAATTATGATGGTATGGAACCATGTCTTTTGACGCCGGAAATGGTAAGATTAATGGACAAGCGTCGACAGGAGATGACTTCTTTGGCGAAAAAACAGACAGATGTAAAAATATCAGCTTGTGCTATTGTCAGAAATGAAGAAAAAAATGTTCTTGGCTGGCTAGAAAATGTAGGTGTATTTGCTGATGAAATTATTATTAATGATACAGGTTCTGAGGATAGTACCAAAGAATTAGTCGCCAAGTTCAGCGAGGAGAATCCTGCAATGCCTATTGTCCTTCTTGAAAACATGTGGCAGGATGATTTTTCCCTGGCCAAAAACCAATGTTTAGCTGAGGCAACCGGGGACTGGATCGTCTTTACAGATGCCGATGAAGCATTTAAAACACCAGAAAAGGTGCGTAATTATATTGTTGACCAGGCCAACAAAGGAGTGCAGGTAATTTTTGTGCCCATGGCTAATATTGATCAGGATGAAAATAATCGGGTGATGAATGTTTCCACTGTACCACGAATTTTTCACCGTGAGGAAGGGCTGCAATATAGGGGACGTATCCATGAAGAAATATCCATCAATGCTCAGACCATAGATTGTTTGCAAACCTGTTTTGCTGATAACCAATTAGCTATGTTGCATACAGGGTATTCTAGTAAAATCAATATTCAAAAGGCCAAGAGAAATTTGGATTTGTTGTTGCAGGATATCGCATCCGGACAGAACATAGAAAAAAAATATCTGTATTTGGCGGAGTGCTATTATACACTGGGGGATTATGATAAGGCGTTAAATAATGCCTTATTGGCTACCCAGTCTTCCTATCAGGCCGTTGGCCAACAGGGGGATATGTACTGGCTGGCCTTAAATGCTATGGAAAAGCTGAATTATCCTGTTGAAGATAGGATGGCTGTAGTAAATAATGGGATTGCCCTTTTCCCGGATTTACCGGATTTTTATGCCCGCAAGGGAATGTTGCTTATTGAGAATGGACAACATCAAGTGGCAATTGGCTGTTTTGAAAAGTCTTTAAAAATACTGGAGGATTATAATAAATCTCCGAGAACTTCCAATTCCAGCAATATTATGTCAGTGCTTCATGAAGTATATGCTGATTTGGGAATATGCCTTATCAATATTGGCGAGAAACAGGCAGCGGAAGTCATGTATAAAACAGCAGTAACAATCAATCCGTGGACGGAAAAGGCACTGTGCCATTGGGCGGACATTTATAATGGTCGGCCGGATAAAGAATTTCTGCAGGAGCTATCCCAAATATATGACAGGATTGAAAATAGCCGAGAAATGCTGACTGGTATTTTTGCAATAAATGGGTTCATTGAATTGGCGGAATATTATAGTGGTGGGGATTATTATTTACCAATAAAGATAAAGGATTATGAGGACATTTATAATAAATCTATGAAGGATATGGCAGAAATATTGCCTGCTTTATATGTTTGTTTATTGGAAAAATATCAGGAAGAATATGTAAAGATTTTACCGAATAACTTACAGCGAGTAGTTAATGTTTTTCATGGAAGAAACCAGGGTGCGGTTCTTAATAATTGTTTTGAGGATTATTTGACCTTCTTACCAGAGGTTATATCCTTTAGCGGAAAGGATACTGGTGAACGATATCTTGATCTTTTGGAATCCTTTTCCAAAAGTAATGATGAAGCAGAAAAGCAGCTTTTGTCTGTGGCAGAGAAATTATTAAAATGCCATCAGGAGGAATTGGCCTTATCGTTTTACAAAAGGATTTCAGCGGACTCAGAGAACGTAAATGAAAAATTTTGGCAAAATGTTGGTATATGTTTTTATGGGTTGGATCAGTTTGAACAGGCGTTGGAATGCTTTGGTCGTGCTTTAAAAGACAAAAAAACGGAAGCATATGTAGTTTGGTGCCGGGAGAGAATGAAAAATGAAGATTAAAATTTCAGCCTGTGTAATAACCAAAAATGAAGCAAAAAATATGCCCCGCTGGTTAAAATGCATGCGGACAGTAGCTGATGAAATTGTAGTGGTGGATACGGGCTCTACTGATAATACGGTGGTCTTGGCCCAAAGTGCTGGGGCCAAGATAGCACATTTTAAGTGGATAGATGATTTTGCGGCGGCTAAAAATTATGCTATTGAACAGGCTACAGGGGATTGGATTTTATTTTTGGATGCGGATGAAACCTTTACCAAGAAGGCACAGGATGTTCTGCGCCAGGAATTGGAAAGATTTGATCGGGATAAGTCGGTGGCCTGTTTATTGTGTCGGTTGTTGGATATAGATGAAGATGATGACAATCGCCTTTTTAACACATCCTTGTTGCCCCGGGTTTTTCGTCGCAGCCCATATATAAGATTCGCAGGGGCTATTCACGAGCAATTGGAAAATAGCCAGGGCAATAAGAAAATGGTCTTTGCGGATAAGCTGGAAATTTTGCACACTGGCTATTCCAGCAGCATTATTCGCGCTAAGACTCAAAGAAATTTGCCAATATTAATTTCGGAGTTGGAAAAGTCCAAAACACAAAAGGCAAAAAACAGGTTATACCCGTATCTTATGGATGCCTATAATACCTTGGGGGATGTGGATAAGGTTCTTTATTATGCCCAAAAATGTATTGACATAAACTATCATATGGTGGGAGCCCCATCGCATTTTTATGAGGTTATGACCATGGCCATGTACAATGCAGGTAGACCATTATCAGAGGTTTTGGCTAAACTAGATGAGGCTGAAGAAAAATACCCAGAGGAACCATTTTTTCCATTTGTTCGTTCACTGGTATTGGAAAAACAGGAGGATTATCTAGGGGCGGAAAAGGAGACCCTTCGAGGTTTAGAACTCCGTAAACCTGTTGAGGAGAAAATGAGTCAGGGCATTGGTATGTCGGACACCTCAAGGGGATTTCTTAACTATGCTTATGAACGGCTGGGAAATATATATTCATTAAAGGGAGATAGAAAAAATGCAGCAGATTATTATTTAATGGCGTTAAAACACCACAAGTATCAAGCTGATTCCTTGCGTGGTTTATGTCGTATACTGGCTGGAATAGATGATGTGGATCTTATAGAATTACTTAACTCTATTTATGATCGGGAATTGGATGGAAAATTTATAGTTAATGCTCTAAAAGGCGCTGGAAATTATGGTGTTATGGCCTATTATGGTAGAGGCATTAAGACCTTTGAAGCAGGCTATGCTTATATGGCTCAGGGGAGATTTGACAGTGGTGCTGTAAAATTGGGACAGCGATATAAGGAAATAAGTCAGCTGGGGGTGCTTAGTGCCAACAATATGTCAGCATACCCGCAGGATGGTTATTTAAATGTGCTGGTTTCCACTAATTTTTTGGAGCGATTTGGTAAGTATAAGCAATACAGCAAGGAAGATGAGGCAATCAGACGGTTAAAGGAATATCGGGTAAGAACGGGACTGGATTTATGAATATAAAACAGGGACAAAACTTGATGAATGAAATATATGACCTGATGGACTTAAGAAATTATTCTGAGGCTAATAGGAAGGCCATTAAACTACTGGCAGAGGCAGAACGGAAAAACTGGCAGCAGCTTATTAATAATGCCTTGGAGATGCAAGTGGTTATTGCCATAGAAACTAATAATTTGGCGGGGGCAGAAAAGCTGGCAGATAAATTGGCTCAGCAGCCACCAACGGCCTATAGCATCTTTTTGCAGGCAAGACTGCTGTTGCAACAGAGGGAACATCGTAAGGCCTTGCAAAAGGCCAGGGAAGCCTTTGCCTTCGCCAAGGAACATATTAATACCACTCCCAGGATTATGTTTGAAAAAATTTGTAATCTTTTGGGGAAAATTATTAGTGAATATGGTGAATATCGGGAGGCGCTACAATATTATTGGCAGGCGGTGGAAGCTGTTGATTCCCTAAATCTAAAGGCGTTAAATTACAGTAATTATCTGTTTAATCTCCATTTTGTTCATAATGCACCGGAGGATTATTACAAGGCCCATAAAGGCTATAACGAGTTGTTTAAGGGTATAACCTGGTATGATCACCAGGATAAATATCTTCTGGAAGCCATTACAGGAAAAACGGCGGGGAAAATCCGCATTGGTTATATTTCCCCAGATTTGCGGTATCATGTGGTACTGCGCTTTTGCTGGGCCATGTTTAGTAATTATGACAAAGATAAATTTGAGGTGTATTGCTACCATAATAACCTCCATGAGGATGGTTACAGCGAAGAAATCAAAGCCATGACGGACCATTGGCGGAATATCAGTGGCCTGGGTGCTCAGCAGGCAGCGGAAATTATCTATAAGGATAAAATCGATATATTGGTGGATTTGGCGGGCCATACCAAGAACAATCCCTTGCCAATCCTGGCCTATAAGCCGGCCCCGGTTCAAGTGAGCGGCATCGGCTACTTTGCCACCACGGGGTTACAGGCGGTGGATTATTTTATTTCCGACAAATATTTGGCATCAGAGCCGGAATATTTTGTGGAGGATATTATCAGCCTGGAGCATTCCCATTTTTGTTATAGTGCTCTGGGGGAAATGCCAGCAACCAGGGCAGCTCCTTGTACGGACAAGGGGTATATTACCTTTGGCAGTTTTAATGCCATACGGAAGGTTACTGATGAAGTATTGGAGCTGTGGGCAAAAATTTTACAGGAAGTACCGGGTTCGCACCTGCTGTTAAAGGGTGAGCTGTTTGATGATGAATATGGTTATGAGCTATTCTGTGGTCGGTTGGCCAAATTTGGCATCGATATCCAATCAGTGGAATGGCAAGATCGTATCGATTTACGGGGCTTTTCCCAGGATTATTTGCGGGAATATCTGGAGATGGATATTGCCCTGGATACCTTCCCATACCCTGGGGGCGGCACCACCTGCGATGCCTTATATATGGGCATACCAGTGATTACCCTTAGCGGGAATAGTCATGGGGAGCGATTCGGCCGTAGCCTGTTGGAAAATATTGGTCTAGCTGAATTTGTGGTTTATGATAAACAGGCCTATTTGGACTTGGTGGTGGCTCTAGCTGGTAATCAGGAGATTATTAATAATCTGCATATTGGTTTGCGGCATCTCATGGAACATTCGCCCCTTATGGACAGGAAACTATATATGAGTGAACTGGAAGCAGCCTATAAAGATATTTGGCAGAAATATGTAGGGCAGCTTAAACCCGTGGAATGTCCTACCGCCAAGGAAGCACTGAATTACAGCTTTGATTGCTATAAAGAAAAGGATTTTGATCGGGCGGAAGCTTGGTGTCGCTTGGCCTTAGAACAGGACCAGAGCAAAGAGTATACTTTGGAAGCCAAAAGTCTTCTAAGCGATATATTGCAGGAAAAGCTAGATTATGTGGGTTCTTGGCAGGAAAGCAAGGCCGTTCTTGACTTAGTGGTCCAAGAAAAGGATCCTGGCAGTCGGGATTTTCAGCGGCGTTTGTGGGTGAATTATGCGGCCCGCAGTCATAAACTAGGCTACATTGAGGAAGCGGTGAAGGCTTTTACCCAAGGGGCAGCCTTGGCCGACGATAAATATGAAAGGTTTAAATTACAGGGTTCGGCTTTGCTGGCCAAGCTGTGTCAAACCGAGGATTGCACAGAAGTGCAGCAAAGTCTGGAAGAGATAAGAAAAGCCTTCCCCTCTGGGGAAGGGGGACCGCGAGCGGTGGATGAGGTAACAGGTAAAATACACCTTGCCTACATCTCCCCAGATTTTCGGCAGCATGTGATGTTTGCCTTTTATTACACCATGCTCCATAGCTATAATCATGATAAATTTAAGGTTACCTGTATAAGCCTGACGGATAAACCGGATGGCTTTACGGATCATTTACAGGGCCTGGTGGATAATTGGCTGGATGTTGCGGCAATGTCCTGGCCAGAGCGGATAAAGCGGCTTAAAAAGGAAAAGATTGATATACTGGTAGACTTGGCTGGTCACAGTGCCAATAGCGGATTGCCACTCTTCTATGATCGGGTGGCTAAGGTGCAGATATCCGGCTTGGGCTGGATGGAAAGTACGGGCCTTAGTTGTACTGATTACCTTATTACTGATAAATATATAGATCTGGATGTAAGTAATATTACAGAAAAGCCATTATATCTCACGTCCCAGTTCTGTTATACAGGACGCAATGATGTACCAATACCTAAGGGAGCACCATGTCTTGATAAGGGCTATATAACCTTTGGGGTGTTTAATCATTATCATAAGATAACAGACGACATGCTGTTGGCTTGGAAGAAAATAATGGAGCAAGTGCCTAATTCAAGATTATTGATAAAATGCCAATTGCTGGTAAGTGAGTCAGCTTGTGATATTGTATGGGAAAGGTTAAAGAAGCTGAGCTTGGATGTGGAACGGATAACTTTGGAACCGGCCACGAATACCTATATGAACCGGTATTTGGATGTGGATATTGCCTTGGATACTTATCCATATCCTGGTGGTGGTACCACCTGCGATGCACTTTATATGGGCGTGCCGGTGGTGAGCCGTTATGGTGAGCGGCGAGGCTCCAGGTTTGGCTTGAGTATTTTAAGCAATACTGGCTTAGGGGAGTTGGCTGTAGATAACATAAACGATTACATTGAACGGGCAGTGGGCCTGGCCAAGGATACAGAGCTCTTGGATGTTTTACACAAGAATTTGCGTACCATGATGAACAGTTCACCAATCATGGATACAAAACGCTATATTGGGGAATTGGAACAGGCATATGAGGATATTTTGGCAGGAAAATAGAGATTTAAGTGGAATTTATAATATTCAAAGATAATTTCTAATATGGGGGTATAGGTTATGGGGAGTTTTAAAAATAAAATAAACAATAATAAAAAGAAAAAGCAGGAGAATGCTACCACTAATGAACTTATTCAGCTTAAAAAGAAGATGAAAGAGCAGTATTCTACCGGAGAATATGTGGCTGCAATGGATACCATGGCAGAAATTGCTGAGCGTAAGAAGATGGATCCTGAAATAATGTATATGGGGGCCAGTTGCTATTTTATGACCGGGGATTATGAGCGGGCTGCCAAATGGGTAAATAATACCCTGAATTATGATCCACAAAATGTTGCTGCACGGTTATTGTTGGCCAGATTGTGCTTTGTGGAGGATAAAGCCGATGATGGTTTTGTCATACTTAATTTTGTGGTGGAAAAATATATTGGTATCATAAGAGACGAGGAAAAGAAAGCCTTGGTTGAAATGCTGGGGTATTGTAATGATAAAATGCCAAGTATGTTGGAGAAGTACCCATTATTAATGGAGTACTATAAAGAAAACCACATTGAGTCTGCTTCAATGTACGTTGCTCCTAAAGTTATTCAGCAAACTAAGGCTGTGAGTGAACCACCAAAGGCGGAAACAACTGATGAAAGTGGGAATACCAAGGCTAAGGCAGCAGTCGACAGACTGAAGGCTTTGTTGAACAAGAGTAAGGGAAATGCCCCTAAGGCAAAGTTGACACGAGTTACCGAAATGAATAATAGCACCTCCCAAGACCAGGAGACAGATGTTGTGCTGAATAGTGATATTTCTTTAAGGGAAAAAATAAGCCAGCTAAATAATTTAGCTGGCAAGAAATATTTGAATGGTGATTTTGCTGGAGCTGTTTCCATTTTGACAAAAGCATTAGAAATCGATCGTCATGATCCGTTTGTATTGAAAAATATGGCTTATGCTTTTGTAGCAATGGGGGAAAAGGACAAGGCTTTGGAATATGCTTCGGCCATGCCGATGGTAGACTTTGCTTTGCTTCGGGCCATAAATGGACACAGTCATAAGTGATATTTATTCTAGCTCGGCTACCGGCAGTTCTTGTATGCGGAGCCGTTGCTTCAGCAACCATGGCATAAGCAATGCTTCTCCCATAAAACCAATAATTCGGCTATGGGGCGGCTCGGTAAGCTGGGTGAAATCAATGCGGTTGGCGGCTTCCAGTACGATGGGGAACAGCCAGGAGCAATAGGCGTCAAATACATGTCGCCGAGTAATAAACATGTTAAAGGCGTGACCGGAGTTATGGCGGGATAGGGCAAATAAGAGGGCTTCAGCATAGTCCGGAGCCACCTCCTGGACAACCTCTAGAAAAATCTGCTTGGCTACTTCGTAGAAATCATAGCCCATGTATTTTCTAAAGCAATCCTCGGTGTTGCCGTAAGGAATACTGCGACGAAGAATGATGTCGTGTTTTTTTAACATTTGGTGAATGGTTGGTTCATCCAGATAGTTTTGGCTAGAGGAGATATAGCTATCGGCAGGTTCATTGACGAAGAACCGGCGATAATGGGCGGTGCCGATGATTTCGGCACGGGAATTTTTCCACATCCAATAGATAGCCGTAAGCTCGTTAATATAGGGATTTAAGAAGGAAATATTTTCCTTAGTATCATCTCCTGGCAGGCCAAAGCCCTCGGTGCCATTCTTGCCGGCGTGGATAGGATGATAAATAGGCGGAAGCTTAGGTAATTCATAAGGCTTATGGCAAATAACATAGATTTCAGTATCATGTTTGTTATATTCCAACAGGAGCCACAGGGTATTTTGGGCTTGCTTCCAGGTGGCCTTTAGATTTAATCCGGCATAATCTAGGTTTTTTAGGGCCTCGTGAGCCGGAGAGTCCTTTTCCACTTGAATAATTGCCTGTTTCCAGGAGCCATAGGTGGCATTAATAAGGGATATATACTCATCTGCTGGGCGGATTTTCATTATTAATAATAAGTCAAAATGCTGGAGCAGGATATTGTCTAGGGGGTGATATACCCGATTATAAACATTGTCCCAAAGGGGCCAATAGTGTTTTGAGGCAATACCAATAAGCTCCAAATCCTGTGGAATAGAGAGACCATAGGTATTTAATTCGGCATAATTAATCCGATTACGGGTGGTGCTGACCCCGTCAGCAAAATATAAATCCAGGTCCAGAACCCGTTGTATTTGCTTATCCTGGATGAATTTCAGGAGAGACTGTTCGTCGTCCACATTGTATTCCACCTGGTTGCGGATATGGTAAATGTAGGTTTCATAGGAAATAATTTTAAATTGCGGAATCTGGGCCTTGGCACAGGTCAGATAGATATTGTTAAACTGGCTAGAGTCCGTGATGATAACAAAATCGAAGGAGTATTTTTTCAGTTCCTGAACGTCAACAACGGGGATTGGCTGATGGTTAATATCAACAGTTTGGGGTGTATTGGCATCGATAATATGGGTGCCTATAGCGGTGATGGTTTCCTGATCCCAGTTGTCATTATATAATTCGTCACCTAGCCCAAAGAGGGCAATTTTTCTGCTCATGGCTATTCTCCTCTCGAATTACTATTTTTATATTACTAGAGGCATGGGGAAAAGACAAGCAGAAGGAAATTAATTTGGACAGTAACACTAGGGGTAATGGTATGGATAAGAGTTTAGAAGATATTAAGAAAACATTGACGGTACTCAAGGAGCTTTCCTTTTATGTTAGCGACTCCTGCCCTTATTCCACTAGTACAATTAAGGGGATTACCGACCAAGCCATTACAGCCTGTATAAACATGGCCCTGGCCCAGGGGATACAAGCAGAGGATTTGAGCATTAACAGTGCGGAACTCAATCGATATTTTTTGGCTTCTTTACAGTCTCTGCAACAGCAAGATTATTCCAGTGCTTTGCGGTATTTGGAAATCTATGCCAGCTATGGGGAAGCTTTTTTTATCTCCTATCCCCATTTGTTTTTTTATCGGGGGTTGGCTTATTACGGTTTAAAAGAGTATGAAAAAGCCCAAACTGACTGGCGTACCTATTTAAAATATTGTCCCGAGGATGAAATGGGACACTATCATCTTGGCAATGTACTTTTACGACAAAATGACATTCAGGGAGCGGTGGATGCCTATCTGGAAGCCTTGAAATCCCGTAGTAGCTTCGCTGAAGTGTTATTTAATGCCAATCTAGTTAATGAGAAGCTGGACCAAGGAGTGGTTGGCGAGGGAGCTGAGAACTGGCTTATTCAGGATAGTCCCTTTGTCTCCACCTTGAACATAGCTGATGACCTGGATATATGGGAAATCCCCATTTTCATCAATAGCTTTAACCGCTTAGGCTGTTTGCAGCGGCTGGGTATCGACGCATATATATTTTGGATAATGCCTCCAGCTATGAACCATTGCTCAAATACTACGCTAGTTTGCCGGATAAAGCGCCTCAGGTTCAGGTGGTGCTGTTGGGGCAAAATATGGGGCATAAAGCGTTGTGGGACAGTGGAGTCTTGGAAACTCTAAATATTGCTGGCCCCTATGTTTATACGGACTCCGATGTGGTGCCTTCGGAACAGTGCCCCAAGGATGTTTTGCGTCATTTGTTGGCTATTTTACGAAAGTATCCCTATTTAAAGAAAGTGGGCTTGGGGTTAATTACCGAGGATATTACCTTCTTTGATGCGGAGAAAATCCAGGCCCAGGAGCAAAGCTTTTATTTGCACGAAATGGAGCCAGAGTTATACTTTGGGGCGGTGGATACCACCTTTGCTCTATACAGAAATTATCGTCACTATAATATTTATGTTGCGGCCCGTACCACGGGAAATTATATGGCCCGCCATCTGCCTTGGTATTATGATTATGAAAAATTACCAGAGGATGAAAAGTATTATATAGAGCATGCCAATGCTTCGGCGGGATTAGTTGAAGATTTAAAGCGTAGGGACTTATTGATAACGGGTGACAAAGACTCGAAAGGATAAGAATATGATTGGGACATTTTCATTAAAGGAAGGACCAGGGAAGCGAACCATCAGCTATGGAAAAGCCCCTGAGTGGACAGCGATAACGGCCGGAGACGGATCCTATGTATCTGAGGCAAATTTTGAGTTTGGCAGTACCAGATGCCATGTATTGATTGGCCGATATTGCTCTATTGCCCATAGGGTTACTTTTGAAGTGGGGTTAAATCACGATTATCATTGTGTGACTACTTATCCATTTGAAGATTTCGCAATAGGTGATCCTCTAAACCCAAATCATGCCTATAGTGCTAATAAATACCAGATTATTATTGGAAATGATGTCTGGATTGGCTGTGATGTGATAATAATGGGGGGCGTCCGCATCGGTAATGGGGCGGTCATTGGGGCTGGCACTGTGGTGGCCAGTGATGTACCCCCGTATTCAGTGGTAGTGGGCAATCCAGCACGGGTAATTAAATATCGCTTTGCTCCGGATGTAATCCAGCGGTTACAAAAAATAAAATGGTGGTATTGGTCTGCGGAAAAGCTTAGAGCCAGCTATGCCCTAATGAGGGACATTGATAAATTTTTACGGGAAACTAAAAATATAGAAGTGGACCCAAATGATGATGAAACTGTAGGGGCTTTAAGGGGCCTCAAAGAGAATTCCTATCATATTTATTACATGTATGGGGACTTTCAAATGGAGGAAGCAGTTTGGCACAGCGTTATGACGGAATATTTGAAGAAATTTTCTCAGAATGACAAGGTGGTTTTGGTGGTGGAGCTTACCGAAAAAAATCTGGAAAACTATGTGAGCCAGATGGCTGAAATGGTCAATGCTGGCGGTGACAATGCTCCGATAGTGGTAACTCATCAGAGCCATAACGGCGTCAGTCCGGCACTTTTTCCCTTGATTGATACCTTTATTACTACCAAGGATAATCCATCGTCTGTTGGGGTGGATTTCTTGGCTGATACTGAGGCCAAAATAGTTTATGGCCTAGATTTTGAGGGGCATATTTTTGCTTAACAAGCCCATTATTATCTTGAAAAGTTATTAGGACAGCTTTGGAAGAGGTTTTATAATGCACAAATATCCGATTTTTTATTTCTCAATAAGAAAAGATGAAATTGAGCCTGAGCAGATAGGCAGACTCCTGAATTTTGAAAAAGCTGTGGGGGATGTGAAACTGGCAACGGGTATTGAGGGACTCTATATTGATTTCAACGGCGGTGCCCGAGTTGAAGTGCCGTCAGGTAATTGGCATGTAAAAATTTCTGATTTCGACACTGGTATGGTGGGGTTTGATGGAGATATTTCGGAGAAAATTCTGGTGTCATTGGAAAAATATTATATTCATTGGTATGTTGAGGTTTGGCAGGATGGGGAAAAAGTATTTGAGCACTTATTGGATCTAAATGATAAAAAAATATATATATTCATGGTTAATGGGGTTATGGGGGATACCGTTTCTGTACTGCCATATGTGCAGAAATTTCAAGAAGAATATAATGCTGATATCACCTTGTATCCACCGGAAAGCTTTAGGGACATTTGTCGGGAATATCTGCCCAGTATTACAGTGGGGGAAAAAATTCCAAGTGATTGCTACGCATCTTTTTGTTTAGCAGTATTTGATTTGCCACCGTACCTAATTTCCGATGATTCGCGGCGATGGCCTCCGTATATGTCGGCTAAGTCCATTCTGGGCCTTCATCACAGGGCGGAGGATATTCACTATTATTCTACGGCCCCACGGCAGATACAGGAAAAATATGTGTGCATAGCTGTTCAGGCATCGGGCATAATGAAGCGGTGGCTCTATCCTGATGGCTGGAATATTGTGGTGGAGTATTTGAAAAGTTTAGGGTATAGGGTATTGTGTATAGATGGCAGTGACCGGGTGGTAGAGGAAGGCCATGAAATAACCAGACCAGCTGGGGCAGAGGATTTTACCGGTATGCATCCGCTAATGGAGCGGGTAAATTTGCTGGCATATGCGGATTTCTTTATTGGATTGGGCAGCGGCCTTTCTTGGCTGGCACATGCCTGTGGAATACCAGTGGTACTCATCAGTGGTTTCAGCCTTCCGATAGGAGAGTTTGACACGCCATACCGGATTTATAACCAGCTGGTATGCCACGGTTGCTATAACGATGTCAGAGTGGACTGGAAAACTACCTGCCCGTATCATAAAGATACTGAGCGGGAGTTTGAGTGTAGCAAAGCTATTACCCCTTTGCAGGTGGTACAAACTATTGAGAGGCTGATGGAAGATAAGGGGTTGTAGATGGGGAAGAGGTATAAGGAGCGATGCTTGTTATAGTCGAATAAAAAACTTTGAAAATAAGCGATTGAGCTATTGGCGTTACAACAGGATAAGGATAGGTGAAGAAATGGTAAATGAGATTTCAGTACAACCTGCGATGGGGACTAGAACGGTATGTTATGGCGAAAATTCTGAATGGAGTGGTGTAACTGTTGGAACTGGTACTTACATTGGCAGGGCCAGTATCGAATTCGGTAACACAAACAGCCATGTACTTATAGGCAATTATTGTTCTATAGCTATACGGGTAATATTTGAAGTCGGGATGAATCATGATTACAGCTATGCGACAACCTACCCTGTGGGAGATTTTGAAAAAAAAGACGGTATAAACCGTTTTTATGCGGCCAATAAAAATCAGATTATCATTGGCAATGATGTATGGATTGGGTGCGATGTAATAATATTAGGTGGCGTGCGCATAGGCAATGGAGCCGTTATCGGTGCCGGTGCGGTGGTGGCAAAGGATGTGCCACCTTATGCTGTTGTGGTGGGAAACCAGGCCAGGGTAATAAAATACCGTTTTAATGAAGAGGTTATTCGCCGTTTGCAAAATATAAAGTGGTGGTATTGGCCATATGAGAAAATCAAGGAAAAATATCCTTTAATGAAAGATATTGGTCGGTTTTTGCAAGAAACCGAGGATGAAAAAATGGATATGAACGATGATGAAACTGTAGCTGCCCTGAAGGTTCTTAAGCAAAACGCCTATCATATATACTATATGTGTGCGGATTTTCATATGAATGAACAGATTTGGCACAGTGTTTTGACCGAATATTTAAGTAAATTTTCTCAGAATGATAGGGTGGTATTAGTAGTTGAAATATATGGGAAAAATGTGGACGACTATGTGAGTCAAATGGCCAAAATGGTGAATGATAGCGGTGATAATGCGCCAATTGTGGTACCCCACATGAATAATGGAGTAAGCCATGGCATGTTATCCATTATCGATACATTTATTACTACTAAGGATGAATCGTCATCTGTAGTGGTAGATTATTTAACGGGTACAGATACCCAAATAGTTTATGGATTGGATTTTGAGGGACATGTTTTTGGTTAGTTGGGATATTTTTGGGGGGAGCTTATGCCTACATTGGCTGAATTGATGACCGAATTTAAATATATGGAGGAAAATGGTGATTTCCCCCGCATGGCCCGTTGCTTAAGGGAGGCCCGGGAGGCACTGTACAATGAGCCTTCCAATACCGAGGCCAAGGGGGTTTTCTTGGAGAATTTTCTGAATGTCTTTGTGTGGTGTGCCTTTGGGGAATTGGAAAATCACCATGGAGCGGCAGCGCTATCTTTTTTGGAGACGGCGGAAGAAATTGTGGACCGAGTATATGGAAAACGACAGATTCATTTGGTGTGCTATAAGGGGTATGCCTATCAGCAGCTAGGCATGTATGCCGAGGCCGAACAATGCTTTTTAGAATATTTGGCCTTTGAGCCTCAGGATGAAACCATTTTTTTCCGTTTAGGTAATGTTGCCGCCCATCAGCAGCAGTGGGATAAAGCCCTGGAAGCCTACGATCATGCTCTGCGTCTTAAGAAAAATTATCGGGAAGCCAGGCTAAACATCGGCATTGTGGCCAGATGGCTGGGGGATGAGGAGACGGCTGAAGCCATGGCTTTGGATGAAGAGCTTCGCCAGCGTATTTTCAATGCTTCGGAACTGGAAGAAGATCCAGGCCACTATTCCTTGGAGATAGATGTGGAAGATTATCAGCAGATTCCGATATTTATCAATTCCAGGGATCGCCTGACCTTTCTGCGTCAGCAGGTGGATTGGCTCTTGGCAGCAGGTTATCGTAATATCTATATTTTGGATAATGCTTCAACCTATCCGCCGTTGTTGGAATACTATAAGTCCCTTGAAGGGACCGTTAAGGTTATCTATCTGAAAAAGAATTTGGGGTATAAGGCTCTGTGGCAAAGTGGTGCCCTGAACGTGTTAAATATTCAGACCCCCTATGTTTATACAGATCCGGACATTGTTCCCGTCGAGGAGTGTCCCCAGGATGTGTTGAAAAAGATGCTGATGATTTTGCGTCAGTATCCGTATATAAAGAAAGTGGGCTTTGGGTTGAAAACGGAGGATATTACTTTTGCTGGTCGAGAAGAAGCTTTAGCTCATGAGCGGGCCAGAATGCGGACTCTTGTGGGACGGGATTTGTATTTTGGGGTAATTGATACAACCTTTGCCTTGTACAGGAATTATCGCCATTATAATGCCTATGCTACTTTACGCTTGTCTGGAGACTGTATGGCACACCACTTGCCGTGGTACTTGGATTATGAAAAATTATCGGAAGAGGAGACCTACTATGCCCAACATGCCACGGTGGATTATTCTACCTTGAAGGTCATGAAAGATAATAAGAAAGTGGCGGTAAATTACCTTACCAGTATAATCATTTTGAGCTATAATGCTTTGGATTATACCAAGCTTTGCCTTGAGAGCATTCGTAAGCACACTCCTTTAGGAACCTACGAATTAATTGTTATTGACAATGCATCTACGGATGGGTCGGCTCAGTGGCTAAAAGAGCAGGAGGATATTCGCTTAATAATCAATGAGGAAAATGTGGGCTTCCCTAAGGGATGTAATCAGGGATTGAAGATGGCCCAGGGCAGTGAACTCCTCTTGCTGAATAATGATGTTATCGTAACGCCATTCTGGCTGGATAATATGCGGGCAGCCCTATACAGTCAAGATCGTGTGGGGGCAGTGGGGTGCCTGACAAATTCCTGCTCCAATGAACAAAGTATTGATATTGGCTATGATTCCTTGGAAGGCCTGGAGAAAGCTGCGGATAAATTTAATCAGCAGGATCCTGGTAAATGGTATCCATGGTTGCTTTTGGTGGGCTTTTGTCTGCTGTTCAAGCGGGATGTTTACGAAAGACTTGGCGACTTGGATGAAGCCTTCAGCCCAGGGAATTTTTAGGATGATGATTATTGTTTGCGTATGCGTCAGGCGGGGTATGAGTTGCTTCTTTGTGGTGATACCTATATCCATCATTTTGGCAGCGTAGCCTTTGCCGGAAAAAATACTCCTGAACAGCGACTGGAAATGGAACGCAGATACCAGCAAATTCGGGAAAAAAATCAGGCCTATATTTTGCAAAAGTGGAAGATAAACGAAAACTATCATATGTCAGATGAAATGATCACTTCTATGGTAGATGAGATAGAACAGGGCAGTGATATCTTGATTGTTAACTGTGATCTGTCATATAACTTGTTCTGGCTAAATCGTCACAATACCAACCTTCGCTTGTATGGTTTGACTAATAGTGAAATTGGTATGCAGGTGTCAGGCAAGACCTTTACGGTGTATGCTTGCAAGGACTTCTGTCAGGGGATGACAGCACATTTTGCTAGGCAGAAATTCGATAGGATTGCTCTCTTAGGCAATGCTCGCACGATGTCGGATGGAGAAAAACTTATTCAGACTTTGCGTACTGCATTGACAGAAAACGGTATTTTGTATTTTGGTGATGCTGAGCATATTTATCGCATGCCCGCGAGGGATATGTAGGATTGATATGCGAATCGAGAGGAAGGGTTAAGGTGCATATAATATTTATGAATGGCGGCCTGGGCAATCAGGCTTTTCAGTATATATTTTATCGCTGGTACAGAAAATATGTGCCCCAAGTGGACACGGTGATTGACGACAGCAAATTTTGGGGAGATGATGTACCGCATTTTGGTTACGAATTGCAGCGGATTTTTGGTATTAGAGTGCCCTTTTTGAGCCAAAGATTTTCAGCAGATGTTTGGCAGGATATGGTGACCAAGCGCCAACAAGGTATAGACATAGCAGAACAGTTGCGCTTGAATGGCATGCCTATCAGCGTTGTTCGGGAACAAGGGGTTACTAATATAAAATTTAACGGTGAAATAAGAGATTTAGTGGCTGGCGGAGCAATAGAGCTTAATGTCAATAAAAACATTTATTGGCATGGCTATTGGCTGTCAAACAGCTTTTTCAACGAAGCCAAACAGGAAGTACAGGAAGATTTTGTTTTTCCACCGTTTACAGATTCTCTCAATTTACAATTGCAGGATAAAATTAATCGGGCCAGTGAGCCCACAGCAATACATGTGCGGCGCGGAGATATGGTGAAGCTGGGGTGGTCTGCCAAACCGGAATATTTTAAAAATAGGATAAAGGATTTTAAGGCAACTCATGATGTGTCCTTGTGGCTGCTGTTTTCTGATGACATTCCTTGGTGTGAAGAACATGCAGAAGAATTGGGACTGTTGGATATTGCCGATAAATTGCTAATAGTAGATAATAATAAGGAAGAAGACTATTGGCGGGATGTGCAGCTAATGTCTTTGTGTAAAAATAGAATTTCGGACCGCAGTTCCTTTAGCTTCTTGGCTAGGGTGTTATGTGAATATCCTGGGAAAGAGGATGTGGCTAATTGGTTGTAAAAGTTGATCTTGTTGGTAGTGGAGTGTTTGCTATTAGTTTATGTCGATTGTATTGACCAGGGATTAATTATTATTTTGGAGGATAGAGATTATGCGACTTGAATCATATGCACAAGAGCTTGAGGATTTGATTATATACTCTGTTTTGCGAGATGTAGAAAATGGTTTTTATATCGACGTAGGTGCTAATGATCCTACGGATATAAGTGTTACTAAATTTTTTTATGACAGAGGTTGGCATGGAATAAATATTGAACCTTTATCTGATAAATGCCTCTTGTTAGAAGAGATGAGGCCACGCGATATAAACTTGTGTGTGGGCCTTGGGAACAAAAGGGGGTACATGGATTTATACGAGCAGGGAACCGGTTCGACTTTTTTATCTAGCGTTGCTGAAATGAGAAATTTTTCAGATGTTATGATACCGAAAAAGTTAATTTTAACAATGTCAGACATATATAACAAATATTTGCCACCGGGTATAAATGTTCATTTTTGTAAAATTGATGTTGAAGGATATGAGAAAGCAGTTTTAGAGGGGATAAATGATTGGGATACTTTTAGGCCTTGGATTTTTGTCATTGAGTCCACTGTACCTGGAACAGATATCCCTTGCCATGAAGGTTGGGAGCCAATCCTATTGGAAAATGATTACCAATTAGCATTCAAATTCGGTATCAACAGATATTATCTGGATATTCGTAGAGAACATTTGCAGAATAGGTTTAACAATGTGTGGAATTATTTGATGAAACAGGATATAGCAATTTTGAAGTTAGAGCCCTTAGAAATTAATATTGGGACTTGAATCATATGCACTCTTGATTTAGGACGGAAAACGAGGATTTTATGGCTATAAAGAAACGAATACTTGAAAAGCTAGATAATATATATAGATTTCTTGAGGTACAGGCAGGAGAAATATCAGAGAATTTATATCTGGTTGTGGATACCTTGAGTGAGGTCCAGCAGCTGTGTGAGAAGGGCTTATCGGGGAACTCTTATGCAAAATATGATGAATATTATACCAGCCTGGTCATGGCCTTTGAGCAGTTAATGCTTGGAGCAGTTGCTGGGGATACAAAAGAAATAATCCTTATTTGCAGAGAAATTTTGCAGCACATAGTTGCAGAAACTACCAGTGAAAAACACTTTAAAAAGGAATTTGTGTTTTTGCCATATAAATATTCCATGTGGGATAGTTTGGAGAGTATTTGGCGATCGGCCAATGAAGACAACGCAAACTGCATTACATATGTGGTTCCCATTCCATATTGTGACTTGAATCCAGACGGCACTGTCAAGGAGTGGCACTGTGAACGGGAGTGTTTTCCGGCAGATATTCCCACTTTGGACTGGCAGGAAATAGATTTAAAGCAGCTACATCCAGATGCTATTTTTTGCCATAATCCCTACGATAACTTCAATAAAGCTACTTCGGTGGATTCCAGGTATTATTCACAGAATCTGCGGAATCAGACCGAGTTGCTGGTTTATGTGCCATATTTTTTGACGGCCAAGCGGTGGCCAGAAATCCAGGCGGATTTATCTATATATCATAATATGGATATGATGGTTGTGCAGAAGGACCATATGCAGATTGCGCCTAAGCAGTTTTCGGATATCAAAGAAAATGATATTCGCTATCTGGAGGATTATATATCGGCGGAAAAATTGGTGGCTCTGGGCTCACCGAAAATTGATAAGATTTATTATTGTGAGCAGCATCCCCATGTACCACCTCAGTGGCTGGATTATATTGCCGGACGCAAGGTCATTTTTTATAATACCAGCATATCCGGCATATTGCAGCAGGGGCAGAGATTTCTCAATAAGATGAAATATATCTTTGATATATTCAGACAACGAAAAGACGTGGTGTTACTGTGGCGGCCCCATCCGCTGATGGAGTCCTGTGTTCAGTCCATACAGCCGGAATTATATGATGAATACATGGCTATCAAACAGAGCTTTTTGGATGAGCAAATCGGTATATTTGATGATACACCGGATTTGGAAATGACCATGGCCATATGTGATGCCTATTTGGGAGAGAGTTCCTCCTCCGTGGTCAGTTTGTTCGGTTATGCCGGGAAACCGATTTTCTTTGCCGAAGATTGGATGCTTTGGCAGGAACCATCAACACAGGAGCGACAGGCACTGCAGATAGGTGCCCATCTATATGACGATAAGTGGAGTTATTTTTTGACACCTAGTTACAATAGCTTTTGCCGTATGGAACGTGCCACTGGTAATATAGAGACCTTGCTGGATTTTGGTCGTAGACCGGACAGTAAGAGCTATTCCACTTTCTGGCGGGATAAGGAATCCCGGAGGTGTTATTTTTCTCCTAATACGGCTAAGACCTTTTGTATTTACGATGAAAACACTGGGGAAAGGACAGACATCCCTTATGATAGCCCTCTGGAAGGTGGCAACTTCGGTGGTATTTTGCAATATGAGCATTATATGTTCTTCCTGCCTAATCGTTATCCGTCCTTGGTGCGTATGGATGTGAGGACAGGTGAACTGACCTACTATCGGGAGTGCCTGGAGGAAATCATACCAACGGTAACGGCCAAGCATATGGAGCTTGTTGGCGGTACAGCGTGTGCTTCTTACCCGAATTTGGTTTATATGTCGGCCTTGCAGTCCAATCGGGTAATGACCTTTGATTTGGCCACGGGAGATTATTCCTGGCAAAGGGTGGGGCCGGAGGATACGGATTGTTGTTGTATGATTGAAGAAAAATTTGGCTCAGGCATATATTGGCTTTTCCCATGGCGTACTAAAAAAATCCGCCGGTGGAATACCCATACGGGAGAATGTGAAGTACTGGGCAATGAAGCCTATCCTGAAGATTATGATTGTCAGGTTGATTGGTGGAACCATGAAGACCAGTATAAATTTTCTGGAATTATTAGGCTGGATGGATACATATGGTTGTTGCCAAATTATGGTAACATGACTCTGCGGCTTAGCATAGCTGAAAAGAAGCTGGAACAAGTGAATATGCAGCTGCCTTTTGGCTGGGATCAGCGGAGATCAAACTATTTCCTCCAACAGTCACCTATTTGCAGTACAGGTTGCATTAATGCACCATTATATACATTGTGGGCGGAGGATTTACCGGAACGGGCGATTCAGTTCACCTTTGATAACCGACTTTATTGGTATGACTTCCGTACCTGCACCTATCGTGAGCAACCATTTTTGTTAACCGAGGAGCAACTAAGGGAGTTAACTCCATCTATGGAGGAGTCCTTTACCCAGGTGGGACAGGATGTACCTTATGCTACCGTTGAGAATCGTGTCTACCGCTCCATAAGCCAATTTATTGATTATGTTAATTCTGACCTGCATAATCGGTCAATCCAACAGTCGGCTTGGGCGGAGCTGGCCAACAATGCGGATGGCACCTGCGGGGAGAAGGTAAAAGATGAAGTCCTAAGGAGGTTGGGCTGATGGTAAAGACCCGACTAGAAGCAACAGCAGGATTTAGACTTAATCAGGAAAATGGTTGCCTTGAACGCAATTTTCCCCAGTTTATGGCTACGGAGGGCTTTTATATTGCTGATAAGGGGAGCAGTCTGCACCTGCTTGATAATCGATATCGCTACGCAGTAGCTGTTTATAAACTGGAAATGTCAGATAGATTTATTCATACCTACGATTATGCCCCAGAACAAATTTGGGGTACCTATGATGGGGAATCCCTGCAGGTAGGTTATGGCGAGCAAGAGTATATTTTTGATGAAAGGTGCTATTTCAGGCTATGTTTAAGGCGAGCAGATGGGGAACAAATTACCAGCTATGAGGCCGAAAATATAGATAATACCATTTCGTACACATCAATGGCTGCTGGCCGTGCACCGCGGTTGTTTCAAAATGAGGTGCAGCGGGTAGCAGATAAAGTCAATAGCCTACGCACTGAGGGGGATTTAGTATTTGCCCTGCTCGCTGATACTCATGCCACGGTGAATGGTACTTGGCAGGATACGGTGGCAAATCTGTTTGCGTTGCAGGAAAAGGCCCATTTTGATGGCGTGGTGCATTTAGGAGATATGACCGATGGCACGGTGTCACGGGCTATGACAAAATTTTACGTTTCCACCATGCTGGAGGATTTGCATAAACTGGAGGTACCGGTGCATATTGTGCTGGGAAACCATGATGCCAATTATTTCCATGGCAATCCGGAGCCTATGCCCCTTCATGAGCAGGCGGAATTTTATCAGGCTGGGGCAGTCTGCTGGAAGCAGGACAAGGATAAGACCTATTACTATGTGGATTATCCTGTACAGCGGTTGCGGTGTTTGTATCTAAGTGCCTATGAGAATGAGGCTAATCCGCGGTATGGTTATGATTTAACGCAGATTGCCTGGGTCCGTGATACTTTGGGGGTATTACCTCAAAACTGGCGGGTAATGATTTTTTCCCATGATGCCCCTTTGGCCAAGCTGGATCCCTGGTCGGAAGAAATCCGTAACGGTAATTTACTTATGCAGGCTTTGGAAGACAGTCAGGCAAATATTTTGGCTTATATTCATGGCCACGCCCATGCCGATTATGTGTATAATTGGCAGGGGGTAAAAGAATTCCCGATAATCGCCCTAGGTTGTGCCAAATGTGAGGATATGCTGGAGCGCAAGGTGGAAGGGAGCTTTACACCACCCCGGGAGCTTGGACAGCCCACACAGGAACTATGGGATGTTCTGATTATCAAGAACAACGGACGTTTACATTTTATTCGGTTTGGCGCGGGCCATGATCGAAATACTTAGCCTAAACAAGGGAGGACAACCTATGAAGAAGGTCATTACCTACGGTTCATTCGATCTATTTCACAAAGGTCATTATCGCTTACTGGAGCGGGCCAAGGCATTAGGGGATTACCTGATTGTGGGCGTGACCACAGAGCATTTTGACGAGCAGCGTGGTAAGCTGAATCTTATTGATCCTATTTTGAAACGTATCGAAAATGTTAAAGCCACCGGTTTTGCTGATGAAATTATCGTGGAAGATCACGTGGGTCAAAAGGTGGAAGATATACAGAAATATAATGTGGATGTATTTACCGTAGGCTCGGACTGGACGGATAAATTTGATTATCTGAAGGAATATTGTGAGGTCGTATATTTACCACGCACAGAAGGTGTTTCCAGCACCATGCTCAGGGCTGAGACTTATGAGCTGGTCCATATGGGGATTATGGGTAGTGGGCGCATTGCCGGACGGTTTGTTGGTGAGTCCCGCTTCGTTAGCGGCCTTACTATTGATGGTGTATTCAATCCTCATGTAGAAAGTGCCCAGCGTTTTGCCGAGGAATATAATCTGGATTTTTATACTGGGGACATTGAGGAGTTCTATAGCAAGATTAATGCGGTAAATGTGGCTGCCCCCCATGCCTTCCATTATACGTATGCTAAAAGTGCCCTGGAGCACGGCTTGCATGTCCTAT